>QJYK01000321.1 GCA_003248075.1 Gemmatimonadota bacterium
GGGAAGGTCGATCCATTCGTCCACGGTATGGTCCGACCCGCCCCCGGGTCCGAGCCCGTCGATCGCCATGTCCACGAGGCTGGCGGTGAACGAAACGTCGGCGGCTCCGGCGTTGCGGGGGTCGACCGCGCCGACCGGACCGTAGCCCAGCGCACGGCTGACCTGATCGAACAGCGCCAACAGGCGTCGATTGCCGTCGGTTGGCGCCATGGGAGGGTACCCGTCGTCGAAGGTGAGGGTGGCGCTCGTTCCCGGCAGGCTCTGTCGCGCCGCGAAGCTCATGCGCGCCCGCGCGGTCTCGAGCTGCTCGTCCGAGATCGTACGCAGATCGCCCGTGACCACCGCCAGCGCCGCGACCACGTTGCTCTTGCCGAAGGCCGTGCCGCGCGACTGCGCGTCGTCGTACGCGACATCCGTGCCCGCCACCATCACGCCGGGGTTGAAGGTGAGCAGTGGCTCCCCGGCGAGCCGCTGATGGAAGGCGCTGAGGATGCGGGCTGCCTCGTAGATGGCTCCGGAGCCCACCTCGGGTTGGAAAAGCTGCGACGAGTGCGCGGGTGTCCCCGTGACCCGGAGCGTCCACCCGGTCGAGCCGCGCCGCGCCACGACTGCGGTCCTCGGATCGCTGTCGCCATTCTCGAACGCGATGGCGACGTCGGCCCATTCGGCCGCCTCGACGAGGGCCGCCTTCGACAGCGCCAGCGGATCGCCGCTCGACTCCTCGTCTCCGGTCATGACGATCTGGATGCTCATACCGTCCAGGACACCCGCGTCCGCCAACGCCTTCAGCGCCTGCACGATCACGACGTCGCCACCCTTCATGTCGACCACGCCGGGGCCGGTCGCGCCCTGGCCGGAGCGCTCGAAGCGCTGGAACGGGCTGTCGCGCTCGAACACCGTGTCCAGGTGACCGATCAGGAGGAGTCTCGGGCCCTCACCGTCGCGCCGTGCCACCAGATGCCCGGCTCGGGCGAACGGCTCGCCGTCGACCCACTCGGTGCGGAAGCCGAGGCTCTCGAGCTCGACGCGCAGGACGTCTCCGACCGCGCGCACGCCCTGGAAGTTCATGGTCCCGCTGTTGATGTCCACGATGCGCTGCAGCAGGGTCACGCCCTGGTCCGCGCGCGCGTCCACCGCGGCGAGGATGCGTCTCTCCGTGGGGGAGGTCGTCTCCTGGGTGGCCACACGACCGGGTACGGCGGCCATCACCACGCACCACAGAGCCGTGGTTCGGATCATGGGGAATCCGGCGTCGGTTCGGGTTCGGAGCCCCAGCGAGCGAGCCGCTCGGCGAGGCGGAGAATCGAGAGTGGCGCCGAGCCCTCGGCCTTGTTGTTCGCGATCACGAAGGCGTCACGTTCCGCGATGAGCGCGTCCAGCACCGCGACCGTGAGACGATTCAGGGACTCGTTGTCCTCGTCCACGATCCGGTCGAACGGCTCGTACCGCTCTCGGGCGGCCTCGTATCGGAGTCCGGCATGCAGCATCCACCGCACCACCAGCACGGGCTGCTCGATGTGGCGAATCACGCGGAGCTGCTCCTGCAACGACGCCATGGCAGGGTGGATGGTGAAGCAGTGCGACGTCCGGGTCGACTCGAGCGCACGCGCGTATGCGTCGGTCAGTAGGGCCGGGGTGCGCAGCTCGACGGCATACGCCGGCCCGGGTGGAAGCGCGTCCAGGAATCCGTGAAGGCGCGCCGCGAAGGCCTCGCGACCTCCGACCAGGCCGGGCGAGATCGGCTCGAACTGGAACACCAGGGGTCCCGCTTTGGCGCCCAGCCCCTCCACCAGGGGCCCGATCACTTCCTCGATGGCATAGGTCGGGTCGAGAAAGCATGCGTTCAGGCCGCGGAACGTACCGTCGCCCGGATCGGTCGGGGATGTCAGCAGTCGGTCCGCTTTCACCAGGAATCGGAAGTCCTCGGGAACCGCGTCGGCGTACGCCCGCAGATCCGCAAGTGGCACCGGACGATAGTATCCCCGATCGACCCCGACGGTCCTGAGCAGGGGGTGATGCGCATAGGCCGCGAGGCCGTGTCTGGCGAGAACGGTCTGTGAGGCCGCCCTGTCGTAGACGATGCCGGCCCAACCCGGGAAGGTCCAGGAGGACGTGCCCAGACGAAGGGAGGCGGGAAGGCGGCGCGATAGCGCCAACAGCTCGTCCGTGACCTCGGCGGGCCCCACCGGTGTGACGGAGACCGTGGGCTCGTCGTCGAACAGGCCGAGTTGGGATTCGGTGCCCGGGCTTATCGGACCGCTCCTGCGAAGGACGTCGGCTCGCCCACGGCGCAGCGCGAGCTACGGCGAGGCGAATCGACGACGAAGATGGGGCCGCGCCGCCGTGACCCACAACCGCGCTCGAGCCGCACGAGGCCCCCGCGTGCGGCCGCACCCTCGGCACGAACATGCTCCGAGCCCACCAGAGCGCGGGGCAAGTCCCGTCGGCTCGCCGGCTCCCTGGATCTTGACACGAATAGATAAGGGATAGATATATAAGTCGCTTATATAGTGGTTGGAGCCGTGCTTCCGGATCGGACGACCGAAATGCCAGACATGACGCCGCTGACCTTTCGCATCCTGCTCGCACTCGCCGACGCGAACCGTCATGGGTACGGCATCATCAAGGAGATCGAGCAGCGCGACGGCCCGGAAGCGGCACCGTCGACGGGCGCGATGTACCTCGCCCTACAGCGCATGGAGGCGGACGGGCTGATCGAGGAGGCACCGAGCCCATCCACCGCGGACGACGCGCGACGGCGCTACTACGCGCTTACGCCCGCCGGGCGCTCCGAGGCGGAGGCCGAGAGCGCGAGGCTCGCCGCGCTGGTCGCCGTGGCTCGGGCCAAGAAGCTCCTGGTCGCGCGCAAGGCGTGAGCACCCGGCTGATCGAGGTCATCCTGCGGCTCGCGCCGCGCCGCTTTCGCGAGCGATACGCCGCGGAGCTACTCAGCGTGTACGTCGAGCGGACCGGCCGAGGACGGCGAAACGGACGCTGGTGGTTCGATCTCAAGGAGGTCCTCGGCGTCCTGCGGCTGGTGACGAAGCTCCACCTGGACCGCGGTCCAGGGGCGGAAGGGACGACGAAGAGGGGAGGAGGACTCATGGTGGACCTGATCCTGCACGATCTGCGGTTCGCGGTGCGCACGCTCCGCCGCAACCCTGGCTTCACACTCACCGCGGTGTCGGTGCTCGCGCTGGGCATCGGAGCCAACACGGCGATCTTCTCGGCGGCCAATGCCTTCCTCTTCCGTCCGCTTCCCTTTGCGGACGAGGATCGACTGGCCTTCGTGTACGAGACCAACCCCGAGTTCGGCTGGACGGACGAGACCGCCGCGCCCGCCAACGCCCTGGACTGGCGGGAGCAGGTGGCGGCGTTCGAGGACCTCGCGCTCTACTCGGAATGGGTGACGCGCGTGACCCACGTGGCGGACGGGGAGCCCGAGCTGCTCGGGCTCAACAACGTCACCGGCAATTTCTTCGACGTGCTCGGGGCTCGGGCCGAGCTCGGGAGGACGTTTCGCTGGGAGGAGACGTGGGATGGCGACGACGACGTCGTCGTGCTCAGCCATGCCACGTGGGTGTCGCGCTTCGGCGCCGATCCGGAGGTCGTCGGTCGGACCATCGACATCGGCGGCACGACGGTCGAGGTCGTCGGCGTGATGCCCGAGGGGTTCGTCTTTCCCAACGACCGGGTCGACCTGTGGAGCCCGTTCGGCTGGCCCACGGAGAATCGGCAGGCCGTGTGGTTCCGGCGGGCACATTGGCTCCGTCCCGTGGTCAGGCTGGCGCCGGGCGCGAGTCTGGCCGAGGCCGACGCACAGCTCCAGGTGGTCGTGAGCCGGCTCTCCGAGGAGTATCCGGAGACGAACCGGGTGATGGGCGCAGGGCTCGCGCCGATGCGCGACTTCATGATCCGGGACGTGAGAACGCCGCTGCTCATCCTCGTCGGGGCGGTGGCGCTCCTCCTGGTGCTCGCCTGTACCAACGTGGCGAACTTGATGCTCGTGCGCGGCGCCGAGCGCTCGCGGGAGGTGGGGTTGCGGACCGCGCTGGGGGCGGGGCGAGCGCGCGTCATGGCGTTGCTGCTCGCCGAGAGCGCCGTGCTCTCCACGCTGGGTGGCGCCGCGGGCCTCGGGCTGGGATGGCTGGGTGTACGGGCGATGCAGGGGATGACCCGCCTGGGCATCCAGGGAGCGACCGGGGTAGCCTTGGACCACCGCGTGGTCCTGTTCGTCCTCGCTGCTGCGGTGGCCAGCGGGACGCTCTTCGGGCTCGGTCCTGCCCTGCGCACGTCCGGAGCGGGCCCCGCGGACGCGCTCAAGGAGGGCGGACGGTCGGGGTCTCCCGGAGCGCACAGGCTGCGACTCGTGAACACCCTGGTCGTCGCCGAGGTCGGATTGGCCCTGATGCTCGTGATCGGCGCCGGACTGATGGTGCGGAGCTTCCTGAAGCTGCGCGCGGTCGACCCGGGCTTCGCGACGCAGGGCACCATAGCGGTGCAGTTCAACGTGCCCGGGCGATACCAGAATCGCGACGAAGTGCTCGACTTCGAGCGGCGCTTCGCCGAGCTGCTGGAGGGACGCCCCGGGATCGAGCGCGTGGGCCGGATCGGGCTGCTTCCGCTTGCCGGGACCAGCTGGTCCAGTCAGTTCCAGGCCGAGGGGTGGCCACCCGAGCGGATCGGCTTCGAGATCCTCCACCGGCGGGCCGACGCGGGCTACTTCGACGCTCTGGACATTCCGCTCGTGCGGGGCCGCATGTTCGGGCCCGAGGACGAGCCGGACGGCCCCCTGGTCGTGTTGGTCAACGAGACCTTCGTGCGGGAGCACTTCCCCGGCGAGGACCCGATCGGTCAGAAGATCGCGTACGACCGCGCCGCCGCCGCGAATCCGCAGGACAGCTACTGGTACGAGATCGTAGGCATCGTCGGCGACCAGCATCAGGTCAGTCCCGGAGAGCCTGCGCGTGCCGAAGTCTTCGAGAACGCGGACCAGGACTGGGGCCGGGATCCCTGGTTCGTGATGAAGACCAGCGTGGACCCGTTGTCGGTCGTGCCCGCGGTCCGTTCCGCGCTGGCAGAGGTAGATCCGCTGGTGCCACTCGCAGAGATCCGGCGGCTCCGGGAGGTCTGGCAGGGGTCGATGGCACGGCAGCAATTCATCCTGACCCTCCTGACCGTGTTCGGCGCCGTCGCGCTCGCGCTGGCCGCCGTGGGCGTCTACGGCGTCACCGCTCAGGCTGCGCGCGCACGAACGCAGGAGATCGGCATCCGCATGGCGCTGGGTGCTCGCGGGTCGAAGGTAGTCGCGATGATGCTCCGCCAGGGACTCATTTTGGTCGGGGTGGGGCTGATGCTGGGGCTCGTCGCCTCGCTGCTCACGACCCGTGCGTTGACGACGTTGCTCTTCAGCGTGCACCCCGCGGATCCCGCGACCATCGTCGCGGTCATGTTGCTGCTGGGCGGGGTGGCGTCGCTCGCCTGCTACCTTCCCGCGCGCCGCGCCACCCGGGTCGATCCGGTCGCCTCGCTCCGGGCTGAGTAGCCAGGCCGCCCGGCGCCTCCCGCGGCGCCGGGCGGTCTCCTACCTTGGGGCATGGACGTCCAGATCTTCGGCGTGCACGGCAACGCCGACACCCGGAAGGCGCTCCGCTTCTTCAAGGAGCGGCGCATCAAGGTGCACTTCGTCGACCTGAAGGTCCGCTCCCCGTCTCCGGGTGAGCTGAGGCGCTTCTTCCAGAAGTTCGGGGCAGAGCGGTTGATCGACCGTGGGTCGAGGCGGTTCGCCGCGCTCGGCCTCCGGTCGGCCCACTACGGAGACGAGCGTTGGGTGCAGCTCGCGTCGGACGAGCCACTGATCCTCCAGCTGCCGCTCGTGAGGCGTGGAAACGACCTCACCGTGGGGCTGGCCGAAGAGCGCTGGCGAGACTGGGCGGGATGAGTCCGATCGGGATCCCCGCGACGCCGATCCGCACCGCTCGCCTCCTGCTCCGATCCTGGGAGCCCGGGGACGCCCCACGCTTCAAGCGTTCATTGGACGCGAGCCTGCCCGAGCTCCGCCGCTGGATCCCGTGGGCGCGGGACGAGCCGTCGGAGCTGAGCGTGTTGGAGGCGCGGTTGGCGGGATACGAGAGCGACTTCGTCTCGGGCGGCAATGCCCTATACGCGATCCTGGATCCTGACGGGGCCGAGATCCTGGGAGGAGTCGGACTGTACCGCCGCGTCGGACCGGGCGCGCTCGAGATCGGTTACTGGATTCGCAGCGACCTGGCGGGGCGGGGCCTGGCCACGGAGGCCACCGAGGCCCTCACCCACGTCGGCCTGGCCGTGGACGGAATCGAGCGAATCGAGATCCGTTGTGACCCCGAGAACGCAGCGTCCGCCGCGGTTCCGCGGAAGCTCGGCTACCGGCACGTCCGGACCATCGAGACACCGCTCGAGGAGGGTGGCACGCGGCTCACCATGGTCTGGGAGCTCACGTCGGCGGAGCTCCATGGGACGGAATGACGCGCCGGTGCGGGCGGATTCAGCGCGCTTCGGCGGGCTGCGCCACGATGGCGATCAGATCCCCGGCGGGGGCCACAGCCAGTCGACTCAGACGCAAGCCCCGGCTCTCCAGGTCGGCGAAGACCGCCCAGCCCGTGTCCGGCGAGAAGCGGTGCACACGACTCCCCCCGGCCTGGATCAGGATCCCGGACGGAGTCCACGCGTGGAAGTCGCCTCCGTCCACCCCCATGGCGATCAGCTCACTGCTGCCGTCGGCGGGATGGAGTCGCCGGATCTGTGTGGTGCCGTCCGGCAGACGCTGCACGAAGCTGACGTCGGCCGTTCCGGGGATATGCTGGAGGGACCTTCCGATATCGTGCGCCACGGTCCGCGCATGCCCCGACCGGACGTCGCCGACCCGCAGCGTGGGAGGAGCTCCCAGGACGAAGAGCACGACGGTGCCTTCGTCGGCCCAGGCGTGGTACCCCACGGGCGCCACGTCCGGCAGGATCACCTGGGGATCGGAGCCGTCGGCATGGAAGCGCCACAGCCTCTGGGTCGAATCCGCCTCGACGCGGATCGCCGAGAAGCCTTCGCCCCCCGGGAGTGCGGTGGCGGAATACTCGCTCTCGGGCGCGGACGAGGTGACGGCCACCGATCGGTCCGACTCCAGGTCGTACCTGTAGATGTCGGCTTCACCGGACTCGTCGATCGACGTGTACCAGAACCCGGAGCCGTCGGGGAGGAAGAAGGGTTGGTTGTCGTAGCCCGGACGTCGTGTGACGTTGCGAGGCTCTCCGATGCCCGTGGGCACTCCGTCCTCCTGCCGGAGCTCGGCGATCCACACGTCAGTTCCGCGCGGGACGGCCGCCTCCGTCTCGCCGGCTGTCGGTGCGGAGCCTCCCGGGGGCGTGTCCTTCGAGCAGGCGGCCACGAGCGTGATTGCGACGACCTGGAGCCACCATTTGTTAGGCATCGAGAGGCCCTGGAGGTGGACGGAGACAGGACAGCGTACGCCTGTGCGCGCTCGAAAGGAAGAGTCCGGGCCGACACCGTCACGATTCGGGTGCCCCGTTCGTTGGTCGGATGATGCGACGCCATCTGCCGAATCTGCTGCTGCTCCTGATGGTCGGGGGCTGCGCGGATGCAGGACCCGGCCCGGGCCTGCGCCGCGAGATCGAGGTCCACCAAACGCTTTGGCGGGCTTCGAGACCCTCCGTCTACACGTACGGTCTCTTCCGATCCTGCTTCTGCCCCGTCGAATATCTGGGACCCGTGACGGTGAGCGTGGTGGAGGGTCGGGCGGTGTCCGCTCGGTACACCGATTCGGGGGAACCGGTGGTCGCGGATGCCGTGGAGCTGTTCCCCTCCGTGGACGGACTCTTCGCGATCCTGACGGATGCCCTCGAACGGGCGGCGGATTCGATCTCCGTGGATTGGGACGAGGACACCGGGATCCCGTTGGAGATCTTCATCGACTACCTGAGGAGCGCCGCCGACGAGGAGGTCGGCTACTCGGTGGTCTCGCTTCCCGCCCCGGGAGCCCCCTGAGGGCGGTCACCTGAAAGCCGAGGCCCCGTGCGGCGTATGCGCCGGACGTGACCAGACGACACTTCCTCGTCGCGGCCCTGGTGGCCGGCGCATCCGGGCAGGGCTGCTCCGATCAGGGGCCCGATCAGGTGCTGTTCGCCCAGCTCGCCGCCGCCCGTGACCGCTGGGTGGCTGGGCGCCCCACACGCTACGCGTACACGCTCGAGCGGGTTTGCGACTGCCCGTCGGACCAGTCGGGTCCCGTGCGCGTCGAGGTCGACGGTGCGTCGGTGGCGTCCCGGGTCTACCTGAGCGGAGCCACCGTGCCCGAGGCCCTCGTGTCGCTGTTCCCGAGCGTCGACCAGCTCTTCACGCTGATCGACGACGCCATCGCGGCGGGCGCCTGGGAAGTGCGCGTGTCCTACGACCCCGGCTCGGGGGTGCCGCTGAACGTGCGGATCGACTACGAGCCCCTCGAGTTCGGGGAGGAGGTCGCGTACCGCACCGTGGCCCTCCCGACCGCGCTCGCTGCAACCTTCGGTCGCGCTCCGGGCATCTGAGGTGACGACGCCTCCCTCACGCAGGAGCCTCGGTGACGGAAGCCGTGGGTCTGACCGGTCTCCAACTCGCGATCCTTCAGGTCCTGTGGGACCGAGGGGAGGCGACCACCCAGGACGTGTGGGAAGCCGTCTCTGAAGAGCGCCCGCTGGCGCTCACCACCGTGGCGACCCTGCTCTCGCGACTGGAGCGCAAGCACGTGGTGGCGCACCGTCAGGAAGGGCGGCAGTACGTGTACCGCGCGCGGGTCACGCGTGCAGAAGTCAGACGCTCCAAGATCCGGGAGCTGACGGACACCCTGTTCGGGGGCGACGCGGCAGCCCTGGTCGGCCACCTGGTGCGTGCCGACGACGTGAACGCGGAGGAGCTCGAGCGGATCCGTGCGCTTCTGGAGGAAGCCGAGGCGCGAGCGGATGCCTGAGGCGCTGGCTTGGTTCGCTTCGCGGCCGGCGGCGTGGCTGGTGACTTATCTGTTCCACAGCACCCTCGCGCTCACTGCCGTATGGCTCCTGGTCGAGATGGGAGTCGTCCGCGACCCTCGCGCCCGCGACGTTCTCTGGAAGGTGGCGTTGGTGGCGGGCATCCTGAGTGCGAGCGTCGGTGTCGCGCGCCCGGCCCCCCGACCTGAGCTGCCCACCGCCGCGCAGCGGTTCCTCCGGGAGATCCCGGCCGGTGAGCGCGCGCTCTTCTTCCAGGGAGCAGACGGGGTCGTCCATGTCGAGGCCCGGGTTTCGCGCCGCCCGCGGCTCGGCTGGGCAGCGGGGATCGGGGGCCTCTGGTTCGTGGGCGCGCTGCTGGCCATGGGCGCCGGGGTGCGGTGCCGACTTCTCTTTCGCGCGGGCGTCGGCCCCCTGCGACGGGCGGACGCACGAGCCATTGCCGCGCTCGCCCGGATCGCGGATGGTCGGGGCAGGTCGTGGAGGGTGGCCGAGTCTCCGCATGCCGACTCGCCGTGTGTCCTCCGCGGGACCATCGTGCTCCCCGAGCGCTGCGCGAGGGAGATGCGCGACGGCGAGCTCGAGGCCGTCCTGGCGCACGAGGCGGCGCACCTGCTCCGCAGGGATCCGCTGTGGCTCGAAGTCATGGACCTCGTGAGCCGTGTGCTCTGGATCCAGCCGCTCAATCGGCTGGCGCGACGCGGATTCCTGGAGGCGGCAGAGTTGGCCTGCGACGACTGGGCGGTCTCCCGCACCCAGCGTCCGCTGGATCTGGCTCGCTCGATCTCCAGGGTGGCCGAGTGGTCGCGTGGCGCGCCGCCCGCGCCCGCCGCAGCCCTCGCGGGATCCCGCTCCGGGCTATCCGGTCGCGTCCGACGGATTCTGCGCGGGGAGCCTGGGGCCAGGTGGGGGCGACACGTCGGGATCGGGCTCGCTGTCGTCGTACTGGGGTCGGCTCTGACCCTCCCCACCGTGCGCGTCGGTGGGGCGGTGGAGGCGGTGATCCTCCGCCGAGAGCAGGCGTCCTGGGTCCCCGACGACGCCACGGGGGGGCCGCGGTTGATGCACGTTCGGGTCGTGAGGGTCTCGAAGCCCTAGGGGCCGTGCCGCCCCAACCCCCCCGACCGCGTATGTACATGTCCAACTGGGTGTTGGGGCACATGGGGGTTACGCCGCCGATCGGTCGTTGCTCCTCCTCGCCGTAGCTACGGCTACGACTCGTCGTCGCTCCTACGCTGAGCAGCGTAGGCCCCATGTGCGCGGCCCTCCGTATTACTCGGACAGGCTCCCACAGAAGCGCTGCGCGCGGCTGGCCCCCCGCGTCGGGAGCGCCACGCGTATGCCCTCCTTCATCCGCGGGCGCTGCGCCCTATATTCCCGACTCGCTCGGCGGTCCTGGAGCCGCCGCGAACGATCCCCCGCAAGGAGTGTCCGTGCCCCATCCGGGCGGCCTGCGACTCGCCACGGTGACGATCCCCGCGCCGGACCTGCGGCCGGAGCCCTTTCTGCGGCGCGCGGCCGGTGGGCCTCGGGGACTCTGGGCCAAGGGGGACCGGTGGGTGGCGCACGCGGGCATCGTCGCCGAGGTACGCGCGGGATCCGATGCCGGCCTCGACCGCTTCGCGTCGGTGGAGCGGGAGGCGGCTCGCCTCGCCCGGGATCCCGCCCTCGCGTCCGAGGCGTCGCGCGCCCCCCGGGTCCGCTTCTACGGAGGCTTCTCGTTCAGGGACGACCATCTCGCGGAACGCGTCTGGAGCGCGTTCCCCGCCGCGCTCTTCCATCTGCCGCACCTGGAGCTGGAGGGAGACGGCTCGGGCGACGCGTGGCTGCGCGCGCGTGCCCTGGTCGCGCCGGATCGGGCGGAGGCGACCCTGGTGGGACTGCGCCGGATGGCGGAGGCGCTCCGAGCCGAGCTCGCCACCGCGATGGCGCCGACGTCGCCCGGGGCCGATGTGAGGGGCGTCGTCCGCGTGACCGATCGGAGGCGCTGGGAGCAGGCCGTCGAGGACTCGCTCGACGCGATCCGGGGGGGGCGCGTCTCCAAGGTCGTGCTCGCGCGAACGCTCGACGTGGAGACCGCCGGGCCGATCGACCCGGTGGACGTCGTCTCCAGCCTCTGGCTCGCGAATCGCGGGAGCCACGTCTTCCTGTTCGAGCCCGCGCCCGGAAGCGCGATCGTGGGAGCCGCGCCGGAAACGGTCGCGACGCTCCGCTCCGGCGTGTTCCATGCCACCGCCGTCGCCGGCTCCATCCGCCGGGGCGACACCCCCCGCGAGCAGGCCGAGCTGGCCGCTCGTCTCCTCGCCAGCACGAAGGACCGCGTGGAGCAGCAGATCGCGCTCGATGACATGGTCACGCGGTTGGAGACCGTCGCGCATCAGATACGAAGCGACCCACAGCCCCACGTCCTGACGCTCGCGCGCATCCAGCACCTGGAGACCGAGATTCGGGCCAGTGTGCCCTCCGGAACCGGAGTCCTGGACCTGCTTCGGCTGCTCCATCCGACGCCGGCCGTGTGCGGCCTTCCGCGCGACGCGGCGCTGGCCTTCCTGGAGGAGGAGGAGTCGTTCAGCAGGGGATGGTACGCGGGGCCCGTGGGGTGGTTCGACGCGGAGGGCAACGGGATCTTCGCACCCGCGCTCCGCACCGCCGTCCTCCACGACGGTGCCTGGCGCCTCTTCGCGGGGGCAGGGATCGTCGAGGGCTCCGTTCCGGCCCTCGAGTGGGAGGAGACGCGCATCAAGTTCACGGCGGTGCTGGAGGCGTTGGAGGAGAGCGGCGCGGTGCTGGACCCCGAGACCGCGCCGGTGTCCGGGACCGCACGCCGGTGACGCACGCCGACGTCACCACGCTCTGGGCACGTGCCTTCGCGGACGAGCTGGCGAGGGCCGGTGTGCGGGAGGTGGTGGTCGCGCCGGGATCCCGGTCGACTCCCCTGGTGCTGGCCGTAGCCGCCGATGATCGTTTTCGGGTTCGCGTGCACCTAGATGAGCGATCGGCGGCCTTCTTCGCACTGGGGTACGGCAAGGCGACGGGCGCACCCGCGGCGGTGGTCACCACCTCGGGCACCGCTGCGGCCAACCTGCTACCCGCCGTCGTGGAGGCCGCCCAGAGCGAGACGCCGCTCCTCATCTTTACTGCCGACCGGCCGTTGCGACTGCGGGATCAGGACGCGAATCAGGTGATCGATCAGGTGCGCCTATACGGATCCCACGCCAAGGCGTTCCACGAGCTCGCCTCGGCGGAGCGTGAGGGGTCCTCCTTCAGGCACCTGCGTGCCCTGGTGGGAAGGGTCGTGGCCTCCACCGTGGAGACGCCGCCCGGCCCCGTGCACGTGAATCTGCCGTTCGACAAGCCGCTCGAGCCCGTCGCCGCAACCGCCGAGAGCGAAGCCTTCGTGGGCGCGCACCCGCTCGCAGCCTCGGGGCGACCCGGCGAGGACCCGTTCGTGCGGGTCCGACCGGGGCGCCGTCGTCCGTCCCCCTCGGACGTGGCGCTGGTCGCGGAGCTGGTCGACCGGGCGGCTCGCCCTGTCCTGGTGGCGGGGCCGTGTCCACGCCCCGGGGATACCGGCCCGGGGGTCGTGGCCCTGGGCGCGACCACCGGAATGCCCGTGTTTGCGGATCCGCTGTCCGGGGCCCGCTGGGGACCGAGCGCGGGTGCCTGGATCGCGCCTGCGTACGACCTCATCCTTCGCGATCCGCACGTACGCGAGCGGCTCGCGCCCGACCTGGTCCTGCGCGTGGGCTCCAGCCCCACATCGACGTCGCTACAGGCGTGGCTGGAGCACCACAATGGCGTCCGCCATGTCGTCGTGGACGAGGGGCGCCGCTGGAAGGATCACGGAGCCCTTGCCACCGACTACCTGCACGTCGACGCCGGAGCGCTGCTGGCCGCGTGCGCGGCGGAAGCGTCGCCCAACTCGGCGGGCGTGGTGATCGAGTGGCAGGCGCTCTGGCGCCGAGTCGCAGCAGCCGCGGAGGCGGCCTTGGAGCACGAGCGCGGAGGCGAGCCGCACGAGGGTGACGTGGTCCGCGACGCGGTGGCCACGCTCCCCGCCGGCTCGACGATCTTCGTATCGAGCTCGATGCCGATCCGCGATCTCGATGCGTTCGCTTCGCCGGGAGATACCGCGATCCGGGCCCTCGGCAACCGCGGCGCCAGCGGGATCGACGGCATCGTCTCGACGGCCTTCGGTGCGTCGGCGGGCTCGGACGGCCCCGTCCTCTGCATCCTGGGGGATCTCGCTTTCTTCCACGACCAGAACGGGCTTCTCTGGAGCCGCGAGTCGGACGCTCCCGTCGTCTTCCTGCTGATCGACAACGACGGAGGAGGCATCTTCCACATGCTCCCCGTCCGTGAGCACGAGCCGCATTTCACGCGACTGTTCGCCACGCCTCACGGAATGGACCTCCGTCACGCGGCCGACCTTCACGCCATCCCGTTCCACGACGTCGAGCCCTCGGAGATCGGTGCGGCGGTGGCGCAGGCGCTCGACGCGAACCGGACCCGCGTGGTGCGCGTGCGTACGAGTCGCGTGGCCAACGAGCGGCGTCACCGTGAGGTAGCCGAGGCGGTCGCCCGGAGCGTTCGCGAAGCCCTGGGGTAGCCGCTCCCGCCAATCACCCAGAGACGAGAGACGATGACCGAGCCCGACTGGAAGGAAGTCAAGCGCTACGAGGACATCACCTACCACAAGTCCGACGGCGTCGCACGGATCGCGTTCAACCGACCGGAGGTGCGCAACGCGTTCAGGCCGGACACGCTCCTCGAGATGCAGGAGGCGTTCCGCGACGCGGGGGAGGATCCCGACATCGGCGTGGTCCTGCTCACCGGCAACGGGCCGTCCAGGGACGGGAAGTGGGCGTTCTGCGCCGGTGGCGACCAGAAGGTGAGGGGCGAGGCGGGGTATGTGGGCAAGAGCGGGGTTCCCCGACTGAACGTCCTGGAGCTCCAGCGCTACATCCGTTCGATGCCGAAACCGGTGATCGCGCTGGTGGCGGGCTACGCCATCGGCGGCGGCCACGTGCTCCACGTGGTCTGTGACCTGACCATCGCGGCCGACAACGGGGTGTTCGGCCAGACGGGCCCGATCGTGGGATCCTTCGACGGCGGCTTCGGGTCATCGTACCTGGCACGCCAGGTCGGTCAGAAGCGCGCTCGTGAGATCTGGTACCTGTGCCGTCAATACTCGGCCCAGGAGGCGTACGAGATGGGGATGGTGAACAAGGTGGTCCCCCTGGCGCGACTGGAGGCGGAAGGCTGGCAGTGGGCTCAGGAGATCCTGGACAAGAGCCCCCTGGCGATCCGCCTCCTCAAGAGCGCCATGAACGCGGACGTCGACGGACAGGCCGGCCTCCAGGAGCTGGCGGGCAACGCGACGCTCCTCTTCTACATGACGGAGCAGGGGCAGGAGGGGAAGAAGGCCTACCTGGAAAAGCGAAAGCCGAACTTCCGGAGATACAAATGGCTTCCCTGGTGAGGGGCTGAGGCGCCTCCTGGACCGGCCCGCGGCAGCCGCACGGGTCACGCGTGCGCGTGCCTGGATCCTGGCAGCCCGTCCGAAGACGCTGACCGCGGCCGGGGCACCCGTCGTCGCCGGCACGGGCATCGCCGCGCTGCACGGAGTCATGGCCGCGCGTCCCGCGCTCGCCGCGCTCGTGGGCGCCCTCCTGATCCAGGTGGCTACGAACCTCGCCAACGACTACTACGACTTCGTGCGCGGGGGTGACACCGCCGAGCGGGTGGGACCGGTGCGCGTCACGCAGGCTGGCCTCCTTCCGCCCCGAACGGTGCGCCGAGGCATGATCGTGACCCTCGTGGCCGCGCTCCTCGTGGGCGTCTACCTGGTCTCCGTCGGTGGATGGCCCGTGGTGGTGATCGGGCTCGCTTCGTTGGCGTGCGCCGTGCTGTACACGGGTGGGCCGTTTCCGCTCGCCTACCACGGATTGGGAGACGTGTTCGTGTTCGCCTTCTTCGGATTGATCGCGGTTGGGGGCACGGTATGGGTGCAGGGGCTCGTGTGGCCACCAGACGCGCTCCTCGCCGGCGCGGCGCTCGGAGCCCTCACGACCGCGATCCTGGTGGTCAACAACCTGCGCGACATCGACACGGATGCCAGGGCCGGCAAGCGCACGCTCGCCGTCCGGCTGGGGCGTGGAGGGACCCAGACCGAGTACGTCGTCCTGCTCCTTCTCGCCTTCGTCAGCCCGGTCGCCGGGGTGCTGGGCTTCGGCTGGCCGCCGTCCGCGCTGGCCCCCCTCGCTGCGGCACCTCTGTGCGTGGCGCCCACGCGTCGGGTGCTCGGGTACGACGACCCGCGGGAGCTCCTGCCGGCTCTGGGAGAGACGTCGCGGGTCGTGGCGCTCTTCGGCGCGCTGCTCGGGCTGGGGCTGGCGCTGGGGTGAGCATGGACCTGGTGGCGGAAGCGGCGGCGCGTTGGCCCGACCGGCCGGCGCTGACCGGAGCGGAGCGCACCTGGAGCTATGCCGAGCTCGACGACTGGGTCGGCGTGCTGTCGCAGAGGATCCTCGACGAGGACGAGGCTCAGGGCGGGGAGGTGCTGGCGCTCACGGTGGAGCCGGAGCCGCAGGGGGTGGCCTTCCTCTTCGCAGCCTGGCGAGCCGGCCTGACCGTGGCTCCCCTCAGCCCCCTCCTGTCGGAGGCCGAGCACTCCCGAGCCCTACGGGCGCTCACGAGCCTACGCGCGACCGAGGGGCGAGCGATCCTCTGGACCTCCGGAACCTCGGGAAGCCCACGGGGCGTCGTGCTGGGGGAGGCAGGGCTGAGGGCCAGCGCCGCTGCGGTGGCGAGGCGACTCGGTCTCTCGGACCGGGATCGGTGGCTCTTGTCGCTCTCGGTGGCGCATGTCGGGGGACTCGCCATGGTGACGCGATCGGTGCTGCTGGGATCGGAGCTGATGGCGATGGGCTCGTTCCGGGTCGACGTGGCCGCGCGCCTCCTCGACGACGGCCGGGTGACCCACGTGTCCCTGGTGCCCACGCAGCTGGGGCGCCTGCTGGACGCGTTCGGAACACGGCCGGCACCTCCGACGCTTCGGTGCGTGCTGATCGGCGGGGCCCATGCACCGGAAGGGCTCGTGCGCCGGGCCCTGGACTCGGCCTGGCCCCTGGCGCTGACCTACGGCATGACGGAGATGACGTCACAGGTCGCGACCGCGCCCCCGGAGCTCGTGCGTCGCAAACCTGGCAGCGTGGGAGCGGCGCTCGAGGGCGTGGACATGCGAATCGGAACCGGTGGCGAGATCCTCGCCAGGGGTCCGACGTGCGCGCTGGGCTACGTCGGACAGCAGGGTCCGGTGGCCGACACCGCCGGCTGGTACCACACCGGAGACGTGGGCATCCTCGATCACGAAGGCCACCTGACCGTCACGGGTCGCTGCTCGGATCGGATCGTGACCGGTGGGGTGACGGTCGACCCGGCGGAGGTGGAGAGCGTCCTCAGGGGCCATCCCGCGGTCCTCGAGGCGTGCGTCGTGGGCATACCGGACGCGGACCTGGGCGAGCGGGTGGCAGCGGCCCTGGTGCCGGCGGAGCCCGAGCTCGACCTGGCAGAGGTGGAGGCGTGGTCGCGGGCGCGGCTGGGCGGCCCCAGGCGCCCACGACGCTGGCTCGTGCTCGACGCGCTTCCCCTCAACCGCACCGGAAAGGTGGATCGCGCGGCGGTGCTCGCCCTCCTGGTCCCGCACTGAGGCGACGGACTCGGGTTCGACCCCGGCCGTCGATCGGTCAGTGGCGGCGGCTCCGGGCGATGCCGAAGGACAGCCCGATCCGGAAGGTCATCAGGTCGGCCTCGCTCCGTCGAGGGTAGATGGTGATGCTGCCATCCGGGTGGTCCACGATGTCGCCCTCGACCAGAAAATCCGCCACGCCGTTCTCGTGCCGCTCCACCCCGAAGTCCATGTGGATCGGCTTTCGGCCACTCCGCAGGCGCAGGCGGATTCCCCCGCCGGCCCGCCAGGCGAACATGCCGTCGGAGTAGTTGGTCGTGTTGGCCCACTGGTCGTACTCGGCGTCGCCGCTCAGCGAAGACGTGGTTCCGAACCAGGCGAAGCCGAACGAGGCGTTGACGTACGGCTCGACCGCGCCGGTGGCCAGGGCGATCTCCGGTCCGAGCCCGCCGAACAGAATGCTGTTGGTCGTGGTCAGGTCGACGCCGATGCGGCAGCCGATGGGCGCGCTGAGGCACAGGTACTGGCGCTCGTGTCCGTAGATGAGGAAGCCGAAGTCACCCCGCAGCCGGAGGTGACCCGTCGGCTCCACGGGAACCGCTGCCCCGAGCTGGCCGCCGAAGCCCTGGTCGATGTGATAGCCGAGCTCCCCGATCGGATCTCCGGCCAGGAAGCCGATCCCCAGGTAACCCGCGGGAGCCCGGGCGTCCTCCCGCGGACCGAAATCCCGGCTACGCCGTTGGCCCTGGGCCGAACCCGCGGTCAGAGCCGCTGCCAAGGCCACGCTCACCCACTGCACCACCACCGCGCGTCTCATCGTCATCTCCGTAGACAGGTCGAAGCGAGCCCTTTCGACCCTCGGAGGTGCATCGGGCATGCCCCGCCGGGCGCCGGCGGGCCAAGTCGTTGGGAGACAGATCCTTGTCCCAGGCGTGCAGCGGAGGTGGCGCGCCTTTCCAGCGGACGTTCTGTCCCCTCTCGGGGACAGGGGGGCGCGTCGGTGCGTCAGGCCGGTCGGGGCCGGCTCGACGGCGGGCGGGGAGGGCGGAAGAGAG
This sequence comes from Gemmatimonadota bacterium, assembly GCA_003248075.1. Lineage (GTDB taxonomy): Bacteria > Gemmatimonadota > Gemmatimonadetes > Longimicrobiales > Gaopeijiaceae > SZUA-318. The sequence goes on from QJYK01000321.1 coordinate 17,757, forward strand.
TGTGCCCCCGGCCGGAAAAGGACTCCGACCGGGGGCGGCGCCTCGCGGGCACGACGGTCCGGGTCAGCCGATACCGATGGCGACGCCGGCACCTGCCGCGTCGGGGAGATTCGGAAGGTGTATCCCGCGGGCGCGCATCTGGAGGGCGGTCTCGGCACGCAGGTTGGCCAGCGCGTCCGGCCCGCGTTGCAGCGCGGCCTCCACGCGGCCAAGGGCCTCGTCCGGGAGATGCCCGAGCTGTACGAGGGCGGAGAGCACGGCGGTCGCGACCATGCGGCGCTCCCCTGGGGCGACGCTCTGGATCTTCAACAGGGCGGCCTCGCTCACACCGGCTTCCAGCGCATCGGCGGTGACCGCCAGATCGCCCTGGGAGGCTTCGACCTCACCCGCGGCCAGGACCTCCTGGGCGCGCAGCAGGCCCTTGAGACGAGCCTGGAGAGCGGCCGCGATGCGCTCCATCGGAACGCCCTTCGCGCGCCCTTCATCGAGCTTGCTCTGCAGGAGCGCCCGAGGGATGTCGGCCTTGGCTGCGGCATCCATGACCGCCTGCACCCGGACCTCGGCGCCCTGTCCCTGGGCCGCCAGCCCCGTCGGGACCATAAGGATCGCCATCGTCAGAATCGTCGAGGTACGCATGGCCCGCTCTTCTCTCCTTTGGCACAGGTGCCGGTCCCTCCCCTTCGCCATACCGACGACCGGGCCGGGGCAGAGGTCACATCCACACCAGGCTGCGCTCCGCGAGCACCTGGCGCAGAGCCTCGCGGGCGCGCAGGACGCGCATCTTCAGCGCGCTCACCGAGGCGCCGGTCGTCGCCGCCATCTCCTCGTAGGACAGCCCCTCCAGGTGCTTCATGAGGAATGCGTCTCTCAGGTCGGTCGGAAGCCGTCCGAGGCCGACCTCGAGGTCCGCCCGGAGCTCCGACCGCACCGTCTCCTGAAAGGGACCGGGTGAGGGGTCGAGAAGCGGGATCACGTCCACGCTCACGCCCCTGCGGCGAATGTCCTTGAGGAAATCGAGGGCTCCGTTGCGCAGAATCCGGAACACCCAAACCTCGAACCGATTCGGGTCCTCACAGGTGGCCAGGTTCCGGTACGCCTTGATGAACGCATCCTGCACCAGATCCTGAGCCGGCTCGCGGGGGACCCCGAGGCCCCGGGCGTACCGGAACAGCCCCTCCTGGTGCCGCCGGACGAGGGTCCCGTACGACTCCGTGTCGCCGGCCAGCGCCCTGCGCACCAACGCGCCGTCGGAGATCGTGGTCACGGGCCGGGGTGTCGAGCTCCACGAAGCGGGCATGGTCAACCCACCACGAGCACGGCGACGTATCCCCCGAAGCCGTCCGGCTTCCGGCCCGCCACCGACTCGGGAACGAACCACGAGCCGTCGCTCGCCACGAACGCGTAGTAGTAGACCCCGGGCCGGAGCCGTACCCCCAGCGTCCATTGGCCGTCGCGCAGCGTCATGGGCCGGGGCTTCCAGTCGGTGAAGTCGCCCGCGACGCTCGGGGTCCCCGTGGCTTCGTCGGCGCGGAGGGCGAGCGTGGCGACGCCCGCCTCGTAGCGTGCCGGAACCGGCGCGGGCGGGGGGGACGGCCTCACGAGCGCGATCGAAACCCCGACGCTCCACGACGTTCGCCCCGGGGTCTGGAACAGCGGATCGAAGGCGTCCCGACGCACGGAGCCGGTGAGGGAGAGTCGCTGCCCCACGACAAACGCGGTTCCCAACGCCCACGGCGTGGCGCCCATCCCGTCGGCCAGCCATGCGCCGATGGAGCCCCACGCCTGAACGGGGCCGCCGCTCAGAAAGGCTGTGGCGCCGAGGTAGGGATACGTCCCCTCCTCCGCCCAATGGCTCCGACCCTCCGCGGAGAGCACCAGCGTAGGGGTGAGGGCCGCAGAGACCCTCACTTGTGCGAGACCCAGCGCGCGGTCGAAGGCCTGGTCCGCGAAGTCCGAATGGAAGGCCGAGACGCCCGCCCGTGCCTCGGCGATCAGGTCCGCACGGTGCAGCGCCACCAGTGGGGTGAGCTCCATCGAAGCACCCCAGCCGGACAACGAGGGCTCGACCCCGCCCCCGAGCGGGCCACGGCGCCGCAGGGGGACATTCCCCACGAGGGGCGGTACGTGGACCCCCGAGGTCACGCTGTCGAGGCGTGCACCCTGGGCGAAGGTCTGGGCCGAGACATGCAGTCCGAGCTCGAGAGGCCTGCGTCGCCGGGAGGCGCGCAGGGAAGACGCGAGCATGGCCCAGGGGGCGTCGGTCGAGGTCATCGGTACGCCGGCCAGCGCGCCGATCCAGCTGGCACCGTCCAGGTAGCGGACGCCGAGCAGGGCGCTCCCGTCGGCTCCACCCACCGGTGAGCCCTGGTAACGGTACTGCCCGCCCAGGGCCTCGAACCGCCACTCTTGAGCCCCACCCGAATCGGGTGAGACCGAGACCGCCAGGCCGACGACCGCGACGAATCCGATCCGGGCGGGACGCCCGGCCGCTTCCCGCCTCATGTCTCGTCGGTTCGCGCCGGCACGAGGACCGCGACCCGGCTGTTCGTTCCACCGAAGCCGTCGTCGACCCGCTCGGCGAACGGATCCTGCACCCACCGGGTGCCATCCACGACGAAGGCGTAGTCGTGCAGCCCCGGCTCCACGGGAACCAGCACGGTCCACACGCCCGGCGTTCGCTGGGTGAGGACGGGTCCGGGCTCCCAACCCGTGAAGTCTCCCGCCAGGCGGACGCTTCGTGCCCCCGGCGCGTCGAGCCGGAAGACCACCAGGACCGTGCCCTCCACGCCCGCTGTCGCCATGACGGTGCCGCCGGCCTGGATCGGGGTTCCCGCCGGAGGAGCCTCCGGGCCGCGTGTCCACAGGGTGGTCAGGAGGAGCACCGCGGCCGCCGCCATGCCCCACGCGGGCCGGACCCGGACCGTCACGCTCCTGGGGGTCCAGAGCCAGGCGGCGCTCCTGCGCGCGCGACCGTGGCTCGCCACCGTCGGCGGCTCTTTTCGAGGGGCACGTGCGGAAACGGCCGCGACGACGGCCTCCGAAACGTCGGGGGCGGGCTCGTCGCGGAGAGGGGACAGTGCCGCGTTCATCGCCTTGCGAAGGGCTTCCGCTTCCCGTCGCTCGGCATCGGAAAGGACCGAGCCCCTCAGCTCGCCATCCAGGTGTCGATGGATCCGCAGGTTCATTGGAGCAGTCCGTACGTTGTCGCGAGGCCCCCGGGCGAAGGCTCCTCGGGGGCGCCGACGGGCCCGAGGCGTGCACGAAGCGCGCCAGTGGGGGCGTCACGTCACCAGGGAAGCGACGATCGAGCACCCAATCGCGTCACATGCACGGCTGGCGCCTCTCGGGTCGGGTCCGCATCTTCGCGCCCCATGGCCGAATCCCCACGCTACCGCTCGCACCTGCTGCCCCGGACCCGGGACGGACGGGTCGCCGTCGTGACCTACCTGGCACTGTTCGCGCTGTGCATGCCGCCGGTCACCCACCAGGTGCTCAACCGGATCGAGCCCTGGATCTTGGGCATGCCGTTCCTGTACGCGGCACTTCTGTTCGTATACGTGGGACTCGTCGGCGTGCTCGTTTGGACGTATCGGCGGGGCGTGTGATCCGGGCGGGAGAGGCCTGAGCGATGGAGGCGTGGGTCGTCGCGACGGGACTGATCTTCGTCTATCTGCTCGCGACCATCGTTCTCGGCGTGGTCGCGAACCGACGGATGACCGTCGACCTCGAGGACTTCCTCCTCTACGGCCGCAGAGCGGGGTTCATCGTCCTGTACCTGACGGTGGTGGCCACCTTCCATTCGGCCTTCGCATTCCTGGGGTCGGGAGGGTTCTTCTACACGCACGGGATCGGCTTCTGGGCCGCGGGCACCTGGACACTGCTCGTGGGGGCGATCACCTACGTGCTGGGAACGCGGGTGTGGGCGCTCGGAAAAGCCTTCGGCTACATCACGCCGGCGGACATGCTTGCCGACTTCTACGAATCAGAGGGGGTTCGGGTCTCCGTAGCGGTGGTGTCCGTGGTATTCACGATCCTCTACATCCAGGTGCAAGCCCAGGGATTGGGGTACATCATCAACGTGGCCTCCGGGGGTCGCATCTCGTTCGAGATGGGCACGCTGGTCCTGTTGGCGGTCGCCGCCGCCTACCTCATGGCCGGCGGGTTACGCGCGGTCTACTGGACCGATGTGCTCCAGGGGATCTGGATGTACCTGGCGGTGTGGATCGGCGCGCTGGTCATCGCCTACACTCTGTTCGACGGGCCTCTGGACCTCTGGCGCCGGGTGGCGAGCGAGCGACCCGACCTGCTCACGCTGCCGGGCCCCCGCGGATTCTTCACGCCGGGCATGTGGGTCGGCATGACCGTGACTCTGTCCTTCGGGATCGTGCTCCAACCGCACATGATGATCCGGTACTACACGGCCGTGGACGCCAAGACCCTGAAGCTGCTGGGTGCGACGACACCGATCTACCTGATGACGCTCTACATTCCTGCGGCGTTCGTGGGTCTTGGCGGCGCCCTGGTTCTTCCGGACCTGGCTGTGCCCGACCGGGTGTTCCCCGAGCTGTTGTTCCAATTCGCACCGCCCTGGCTCACGGGGATCATCCTGGCCGGAGCCACCGCTGCGGCGATGTCCACGCTCGACTCGATCCTGCACGCCAACATGACGGTCCTCACCCGGGACGTGTACCAGCGCTACGTGCGCCCGGACGCGAGCCAGCGCCACTACGTCTGGGTCGGACGGGCCTTCGTGCTCGTCCTGTTGGGCGTCGGGTATCTGCTCTCGGTCAGGACCTTCGGGTTTCTGGTCACGCTGGTGACGCTGTCGGGGTCCGGCGCCCTGCAGCTGTTGCCGGCGATCGTCGGCGTCTGCTTCCCGGGTGGACGAACGCTCACCCGGGACGGCGTGCTGGCGGGGATGGGGGTCGGCGTCATGACCCTCTACGTGACGCTCGTCGTCTCCCCGCATCCGCTCGGGATGCACGGAGGCCTTTGGGGACTCCTGCTCAACGCGATCACGACCCTGATCGTCTCGCGCTTCACGCATGCGCCCGCTCCCGAGACGGTCCGGCGCGTGCACGGGGAGCTGGAGCGTTTCGTCTACGGAACGGAGGAATGACGGCATGTCGAATGCGCGCACCCTGCGATCCGCGGCCACCCGCACGGTGGTCGTCGGTTTCTGGACCCTCGCACCGTTCGCCCTCTCGGCGCGACAGACCGGGCCGGTCGGGCCGATGGTCGGTCCCGAGCGGGGCTCGCTCGTCGTGGTCGGGGGCAACCTGAGCTCTCCCGAGATCTACGCCCGCTTCATCGAGCTCGCCGGGGGCCCGGACGCTCCGATCGTCTACATCCCGACGGCCGGAGGCGGGCAGGATTACGATGCGTTCTGCTCCTGCCTGGACCCGTGGCGCAGCAACGGCGCCAAGAACCTCACCGTGCTCCACACGTACGACCGAGGCGTCGCGGACAGCGAGGCATTCGTCGCTCCCCTGAAGGCGGCCAGAGGCGTCTTCTTCGGCGGTGGCCGCCAATGGCGCCTCGTGGACGCGTACGCCGGCACACGCACCGAGACCGAGATACGCCGAGTCCTGGAGCGCGGCGGCGTCGTAGGGGGTTCGTCGGCCGGGGCATCGATCCAGGGTTCGTTCCTGGTGCGCGGAGACACCGAGACCAACGAGGTCATGATGGGCGACCATCAGGTCGGCTTCGGCTACCTACGGGGCGTGGGCATCGACCAGCACGTGCTCCGTCGCAACCGTCATTTCGACCTGATCGAGGTGATCGAGGCCCATCCCGACCTGCTCGGGATCGCCATCGACGAGAACACCGCGCTCGTGGTGCAGGGAGACGATGCGGAGGTCATCGGCGCCAGCTACGTCGTCGTATACGACAACCGGACCAGCGTCGGTGACGCCGGCGGGCGCTTCTACTTCCTGGCCCCGGGAGACCGCTACGACCTCGCCACGAGGGAGGCACGAAGGCCCTCGCGTTCCTTCGTGCCCGTCCAGGGAACGCGCAAGGAGCCGTGGCATCGCTGACGCGTCCCGGCCACCTGGCCGGCGCCGCCCCTGTGCCCCACTATCAGCCTCCCCGCCATCCACGGAGCCGCCGATGAGACGTGCCGTGACCCTCGTGCTCCTTACCAGCGCGGTCGCCTGCGGACCCTCGATCGACCCGGAAGCCCATCGTGCGGCGGTCGCGGCCTTCGCGGCCGCGCGGGACGCGGAGCTCGCGGCGCCGGACTCCTGGCTGTCCCTGATCGGCCTCCACTGGCTGTCCGAAGGCGAGACGACCATGGGCTCGGGTCCGGACAACGACATCGTGCTTCCCGAGGGGAAGGCCGAGAGCCAGGTCGGGAGTCTGATCGTCCAGGGCGGGTCCGTCCGCTTCGTCGCCGAGGCGGGAGTGCGCGTGACTCAGGGTGTGGACTCGACGCTGGACCTGAGTGCCGGGAGCGGCGCGATCCCGCCCGACGTGAGCCGGGACCCGATCGTGACGGAGAGTGTGCTCACCGAGAGCCTGGGGCCCGGAAAGCACGTCGTATTGCGCGACGGGCCGATCAACTGGATCGCGATCCGAAGAGGCGATCGAGTGGCGCTGCGACTGCGCGACAACGAAAGCGACGTGTACGAGGCATTCCACGGAATCGACCGATACGTGACCGACCCCCGCTGGCGAGTCCGAGCGCGTTGGGTCCCGCACGAGAAGACGGTCGCGGTGCCCAACGTTCTCGGCACCGTGTCGGAGGAACCGTCGCCCGCCGCGCTCGAGTTCAGGATCGGCCTCCGCTCCTACGCGCTGGACGTGACCGGGGCCCCCGACGCCGACCGATACATGTTGGTCTTCGCCGACGAGACCAGTGGTCGCGAGACCTACGGAGGTGGGCGCTATCTATGGGTGGACCGACCCGATGCGGACGGTCGGGTCGTCGTCGACTTCAATCTCGCGTACAACCCACCCTGCGTCTGGACCGCGTTCGCCACGTGCCCCCTGCCGTCCCGGGACAACCGACTCACCCTGGCCGTCCGGGCGGGCGAGAAAAGCTGGGCGCACTGAGCCGCAGCGCTGCGCGTACATCACGCTCCCAAGGCATCGATGAGCCACCACTCCGCCGATCGCACCCGTCCCCCAAGACCGTCCGTGGTCGACCCCGGCACGCGGGCCCGCCACGCCGCGTATTGGCGTAAGAACGTCCGCCTCGTCGGCGCCCTCCTCCTGATCTGGGCGGTGGTCTCGTTCGGCTTGGGCATCGTCCTCGCCGAGCCCCTCAACGCGCTGCGGTTCCCCGGCACCAGCTATCCGTTGGGGTTCTGGTTCGCGCAACAGGGAAGCATCTACGTCTTCGTCCTGCTGATCTTCGCCTATGTGCTCGTCATGAACCGTCTCGATCGCGAGTACGACGTGGACGAGGGTGAAGACGGATGAACGTCCAGGCGTGGACCTTCCTCCTGGTCGCTTCCTCCTTTGCGCTCTACATCGGTATCGCGGTCTGGTCTCGGGCGGGCACCACCCGTGAGTTCTACGTCGCCGGCTCGGGCGTCTCTCCGGTGGCGAACGGGATGGCGACGGCGGCGGACTGGATGAGCGCGGCGTCGTTCATCTCGATGGCAGGCCTGATCTCCTTCATGGGGTATGACGGCTCCGTGTACCTCATGGGATGGACGGGCGGCTATGTGCTGCTCGCGCTCCTCCTGGCACCCTACCTGCGCAAATACGGAGCGTTCACGGTTCCCGATTTCGTGGGCGACCGGTATTACTCGCAAGTGGCGCGGATGGTGGCGGTGGTGTGCGCGATCTTCGTGTCCTTCACCTACGTGGCCGGACAGATGCGAGGGGTGGGTATCGTCTTCAGCCGTTTCCTGGAAGTCGACGTCAACGTCGGCGTGTACATCGGGATGGCGATCGTCTTCTTCTACGCGGTTCTGGGTGGGATGAAGGGGATCACGTACACCCAGGTGGCGCAGTACTGCGTCCTCATCTTCGCGTATATGGTGCCCGCCATATTCCTGTCGTTGCTCATCACGGGCAACCCCGTCCCGCAGATCGGCCTCGGAGGAGTCGACCAGGCTTCCGGGACAGCCTTGTTGGAGCGCCTGAACGGGCTGCACCAGGAGCTCGGCTTCGCCGAGTACACGTCGGGCACGAAGTCGACCCTGGACGTCTTCATGATCACCGCTGCGCTGATGGTGGGCACGGCCGGCTTACCCCACGTGATCATCCGTTTCTATACCGTGCCCCGGGTCCGCGACGCGCGTGTCAGCGTCGGGTGGGCACTGGTCTTCATCGCGCTCCTGTACACGACCGCGCCGGCGGTGGCGGTGTTCGCGCGCACGAACCTCCTGGCCAACGTGGCCGGGCGGCCGTACGACCAGGTTCCGGAGTGGTTCACCAACTGGGAAGACACCGGCCTGATCGGTTTCGAAGACCATAATGGCGACGGCCGCATCCAGTTCGTCGGCCCGAGTGCCGTCGACGCGAGCGGGGCGCGGATCGAGAACGAGCTTCGGATCGACAACGACATCATGGTACTCGCGAACCCGGAGATCGCCGGACTGCCCGCGTGGGTCGTGGGTCTGGTCGCGGCGGGCGGACTCGCTGCCGCGCTGTCGACGGCGGCCGGGCTGCTGCTGGTGGTCTCGACCGCCGTGAGTCACGACCTCCTGAAGCGAGGGGTGAAGCCCACGATCTCGGAGCGGGGCGAGCTGATCGCGGCCCGCGTCTCAGCGGGCGCGGCCGTGCTGGTGGCGGGCTACCTGGGGGTGAACCCGCCGGGGTACGTGGCACAGACGGTGGCCTTCGCCTTCGGCCTGGCGGCGTCCTCCTTCTTCCCCGCCATCATCCTGGGAATCTTCTCACGAAGGACGACGCGGGAGGGGGCGATCCTCGGGATGGTCGCCGGGATCACCCTGACGGCGTCGTACATCGTCTACTTCGCGCTGCTGCACCCGGAGCTGAACGACTCCCGGCACTGGTGGATGGGCATATCTCCGCAGGGTATCGGCACCGTCGGGATGGCCGTGAACTTCGCCGTGGCCTGGACGGTATCCCGCTTCACCCCGCCGCCTCCGGTCCAGGTGCAGGTCCTGGTCGACCTGATCCGCGTGCCACGGGGCGCCGGGGCGGCGCACGAAATCGACGCTTGATGTCCGGAGCTGCCAGGCGGAGCTGTCTGGTCGCGATCGCGACGGTGTGGTCCACGCTCCTGTCGTGCGCCCGAGATAGCGAAGCCCCGCCTCCCGAAGCGTCGCGTGACCTCCAGCTCCCGGCGACGTTCGTGGGCACCATTGATTGCGCCGGCTGCTCCGCCGACGGGGTGACACTCACGCTCTTGGAGGACGGCACGTTCCGGGTTCGACGGGGCCCGGGAGGGGGCGAGGCGGAGCCGAGCCGGACCTCCCATGGGCTCGGACGGTGGAGCGAGGGGTCGCCAGGTGAGCTGATCCTGAGGGGTGTGGCCCTCGGAGCGGTGTCGCTGCGGATCGCAGGCGACTCGCTGAGGGCACCGGCCGTGGCGCCCGGGAACGCGCAGGCCGCCTTCCCCCGCGTGCTGGTGCGCTCGAGCGCGCTCGACCTGGTCGGGGAGGTCATGGAGCTGCGGGGCATGATGGTGTATTTCGCCGACGCCGCGCGCTTCACCGAGTGCGCCAGCGGTGTCTCCTTCCCGATCGCGCCGGAGGGGGACGCGCTGGCTCTCGAGCGCGGCTACTTGGACGCACGAGGGGATCCCGGTGCGCCCGTGCTCGTCGCGGTGCGCGCGAGCGTGGCCCGGAGACCGGCGATGGAGGGCCCGGACGTGGATGCCCTGGTCGTGGAACGGTTCATCAGGGCCTGGCCCGGAGTCGGGTGCGACGATGCCGTGGTGGACCGACCCCTCGAAGGCGTCGACTGGGTCCTGGAGGAGATTCCCGGGGCGGCCGAGGCGCCCGTCGGTGACCTGACCAGGCTGCGGCTGGAGCGCGAGGGGAAGGGGTTGTCCGGCTCAACCGGGTGCAACCGCTACTCCGGAACCTACGACCTCGACGGGCCGCGCCTGCTTCTACGGCCCACGGCGATGACCCGGGCCGCGTGCGCCACCCCGGAGCTCGCCTCGATCGAGCGCGACTTCACCGAGGCGCTGCGCCTGACCGGGAGCTTCCGGGTGGCGGGAGAGCGCCTGGAGCTCCTCGGGGACGCTGGGGTGGTGGCTCGGCTGCGAGCCGCATCCTAGCGACGTGCCCGCGTCTCGCTGACAGGCTACTAGCGGTCCTCCAACTGTACCCTGAAGACCGCGGCCGCGGCGTAGCCGGCCAGCACGGGCCCCACCAGGTAGAGCCAGAGGTCTCCGAGGCCGCCCCCACCCGCCAGCGCGTGGACCAGGATGGGCCCGACCCCGACGGCCGGGTTGAAGACGCCGCCCGAAACGGGCCCGACCGTGAAGGCTCCGGCGGTGACCGTGAAGCCGATCGCCAGGCCGTAGTAGGAATTCCCAGCCGTGTCCGGATGGGTCGCGACGTTGAGGATGACCAGCACCAGCGCGAAGGTCAACGCGAGCTCGGCAAGAAGGGCGGACACGGCGCCGACGCCGGGTCCGGGCGCCGGAGCGAAGGTGAGTCCCGTCACCCACAGGACCAGGACCGAGCCGAGAACGCCGCCGAGGAGCTGAGCCAGGATGTACGGAAGCACGTCGGAGCTGTCGAGCTTCCCCCGCGCGTGGACGGCCAGGGTCACGGCGGGATTGTAGTGCGCTCCGGAGACGTGTCCCCCCATGTAAACCATCACCATGAGCATCGAGCCGATGGCGAGCGGTGCCAGGGAGGTGCCGGAAACGGCGGTGAAGCCGATCGACAGCACCAGGAAGAACGTCCCGATCAATTCGGTCAGATACCGGCTCACGGTCTCACCCCAGGTCTCGGTGGTATGGGCTCGGAGATGCTATCCGGGCTCGACCTGCCTGGGCAACCCTGCGCCGGCGAGGGACGTCTACACGTGTAGTACCCAACGTCCATGCAACCGAGAGGAACGCCATGAGGGCCCCGCGCGCCGTACTCCCGTTCGTATGCGCCCTCGTGTCTGGGGCCATCGCGCCGTTGGGCGCGCAGCTCCATCTCGGGGGCGCGCGCGCTTTTCCGGAGGACTTCGGGAGCATCCAGACGGTGCGTGAGCTTCCAGACGGAAGGATCCTCGTTGCCGACCCGCTCGGCAACGCGCTCTACCTGGTGGACATGCGATCGATGACGCGGAGCGTCGTGGGATCGGAGGGAGGCGGGCCGGAGGAGTGGGGGCAACCCGACGCCGTCTGGCCGCTTCCGGGCGATTCGACGCTGCTCGTGGACCTCGGCAACGGTCGGCTGGTCGCGTTGGGACCCGACCTCGGCTTCGGCCGCACGATGCCGATCTCCCTCAGCGAGCCGCGGCCCGGAAGCACGCTGGTCCTCGCGCTGCCGCAAGGTGTGGACGGACGAGGTCGGATCTACAGCCGCGCGATGGGTGGCATGGGCGCCGGCACGCTTCCCGACTCGGCCGCGATCCTGCGCATCGACCGCGCGACCCGAGCCGCGGAACCCGTCGCGACCTTCAAGCTTCCCGATCGGACGCAGACGCGGTCGGGCGGCGCAGGCAACGAGCAGGTGGCCATCGCCAACACACCGCTTTCGCCGGAGGACGCGTGGGGTGTGGCTCCGGACGGCGCCGTGGTCGTCGCGCGCGCGGGTGACTACCACGTGGAGTGGATCGCGGCCGACGGCTCGGTCACGCGAGGCCCGACGGTGGCGTACGACGGGGTCCGCATCGGGACCCCTGATAAGGAGGAGTGGTTGGCGGAGCAGGGCCGCTCCGGGGGCGGGATCGCCATCGGCGTGGAGATCGTCAACGGGAGCGCGTCCATGAGCTTCCAGAGGGGTGGGCAGGGAGGACCCCGAAACGAGATCGACCGCTACACGTGGCCGGACCGGAAGCCACCGTTCTATGGTGGCAGGGTTCCGGTGGACGGACTCGGGCGCGCATGGCTGAGACGTCATGTGGCCGCAGGGGCCCCGAGCACCTATGACCTCTTCGACCGGGGTGGCGCGCGTGTGGGAACCGTCACGCTGGATCGGGGACGCCGCGTGGTGGGCTTCGGGGCGAGCTCCGTATACGTGGTCTCGTTCGACGAGCTCGACCTCAGCTACCTGGAGCGGTACGACCTGCCCGCGACCTCGGCATTTCGATAGGGCCTGCGGCTCCCCGGTGGGTCAGCGCACCTCTGCGCCCCCCACGTAAACGGCTTCCAACCGCCTCGTGTGGCTGATGTCCGTCAGTGGGTCCGCGGTGAGAATCATGAAGTCCGCCCAACGTCCGATCTCGAGCGTGCCGACGTCCGGAAGCGACAGGCACGCGGCTGCGTCGCGCGTAGCGCTGAGGAGGACCGCCTCCGGGCTCATGCCCGCCTTCACCATGAGCTCGAGCTCGAGATGCTCGAAGTAGCCGGGGAATCGCCCCGCCGGACCCGAGTCCGTCCCCATCGCGATCGTGACGCCCGACCGCGAGAGAACCGCCAGGTTCTCTTGTGCCTGATCCAGTGCGCGACGATAGGCCGCGGCGGCCGCGCTGGAGCGCGTCTCGTTCATGAGGCCCGGGTCGCCGAGACGTCGGAGCTCCGAGGTCTTGGCCAGGCGGGTGAAGAACCCGTCGTCGAAGAAGGCTGGACGCTCCCCGTAGACGAACGTCGACACCTCGCGCATGAGGGTAGGCACGTAGCAGACACCGCGCTCCCGGAGTAGCCCGGCCAGCTCCTGGTCCACCGGCGCGTCGCGCACGGAATGGGCCACCAGGTCGGATCCGGCGCGGAGGAGCCGCTTGGCATCGTCCAGGTAGAACAGGTGCGTCGCGACACGCAGGCCGAGCGCGTGGGCCTCTTCGATCACCGCCATCGTGGCCGGCCACGGCATCTTCTCGGTGGTGCCCAGATTGTCGTCGACCCGGATCTTGATCCAATCCGGCTCGAGGGCGGCGCCGGCGCGGACCGCAGCGCGAGCCGCGTCCGGCGAGGTCTCGAAGATGACCGGGCCCGCGAAGTGGAGTCGCGCCCTTCCCGGCCCCGGCCGGTTCTGATCGCGGCGGATGGGGAGCGCCGCCGCCGGCTCACCACCCAGGCTGTTCACCGTGGTCACGCCGTAGCGCGCGTAGAGAAGCAGGTCCCCGAGCAGTCGCCGCCCGTCGCCCTCGACCCCGTCTTCCGCCCAGGCGCCCGTCACGTGCCCGTGTGCGTTGACGAATCCCGGCACGATCCATCGACCGGTCAGCTCCACGATCTCGCTTCCAGGGGGCGTCGGCACTCGCCCGGCCGCCAGCACGCGCCCGTCGCGTACGACCAGGGTCGCGTCGCGGAGGGGTGGACTCCCGGAGCCGTCCCAGAGGGTGGCTCCACGGAAGGCTTTCGTCTGCGCGCCGGCCGGCAGCACGCTCAGCAGGATGCTCAGGATCGGAACAAAGAGGCTTGAACGTTTCATGCGCGGACGGTAAGGGCCGACCGGGGCGACGCGCCATCCCGGTCCGGCCCCCGAGGCATCCGGGGCTTCGGCCCGACTCATTCGGAGGGGTCCCATCCATACCGTTCCAGGTCGATGTGATCCTCGGGACCGAACGGGATTCCCTCCGCCTCGAGGAGGAGCCGTTGGATCTGCTCGAAAGCCGGCCCGGCGGAGCGGGCGCTGATGCCGCCGCGGGCGTTCACCACCCGGTGCCACGGAACGTCCGACCCTTCGGTCAGCGCGGCCATGGCGTATCCGACCTGTCTGGCGTGTCCGGGCAGACCGGCCTCCATCGCGATCTGCCCGTAGGTGGCGACGCGGCCCGCTGGGATCTTGCGGACGGTGTCGTAAATTCTCCCGTAACGGCTCATGAAGCCGATAGCCTGAAAGGTCGGACGATTCCGCGCAATTCCACGACAGGAGAGCCCGATGACCGACGTGCGTTACCCGACGGGGAGGTTCGAGCCCAAGTCGGCGCCGCTCACCAGCGACGAGCGTGCCGAGCTGATTGGCCGAATTCGTGCGCTCCCGACCGCGCTGCGCCTGGCCGTCGAAGGCCTCGGCGACGCGCAGCTCGATACGCCCTATCGGGAGGGGGGGTGGTCGCCGCGGCAAATCGCCCACCACCTGGCCGACTCGCACATGAACGCGTTCGTGCGCGTGAAGCTGACGGTCACGGAGGACCGTCCGACCATCAAGCCGTATGATCAGCAGGCGTGGTCCGAGCTCGATGACGTCGTCGGGGTGCCCGTGGAGGCGTCCCTGGGAATCGTGACGGGTCTGCACGACCGATGGGCCCGGCTCTTCGACTCGCTGAGCGACGAGGACTTCGGCAGGAGGTTGATGCACCCCGAGGAGGGCGAGATCGACATCGACTTCCTGCTTCAGCTCTATGGATGGCACGGGAGGCACCACGTGACCCAGATCACCGATCTCCGGCGCCGCCAGGGCTGGTAGGCCCACCCGGGTGGAGCTCCGGGGCGTGGGCCGGCCTTGACCCACGCCCCGGTGCGCCTACCGTTCGGCCCATGTCTGCCTTCATCGAGGAGCTGCGCTGGCGCGGCATGCTGTACGCGGCCACCGAGGGTGCCGCGGAGCACCTTTCCGGTGGACGCCGCACCGCGTACATCGGTTTCGATCCGACCGCGAGGAGTCTCCACGTGGGCTCCCTGCTGCCGATCATGGCGCTCGTCCACTTCCAGCGCGCCGGACACGTCCCGGTCGGTTTGGTGGGTGGAGGCACAGGCCTCATCGGCGATCCGTCCGGGAAGACCACGGAGCGTCAGCTGCTCACCAAGGACGAGGCCGGCGAGAACGCGTGGGGTATCCGCCAGCAGCTCGAGCACTTCCTGGACTTCAACGCACCCGCCAACCCCGCGCTCGTGCGCAACAACCTCGATTGGCTCGGCGAGCTTCCACTCGTCGACTTCCTGCGCGACATCGGAAAGCACTTCTCGGTGAACCAGATGCTGGCGCGGGAGTCGGTGAAGCGCCGCCTCGAGAGCGACGAAGCGGGCATTTCCTTCACCGAGTTCAGCTATGCGCTCCTCCAGGCGTACGACTTCCTGGAGCTGTACCGACGCGAGGGGTGCACCATCCAAATGGGTGGCAGCGACCAATGGGGGAACATCACGGCGGGCACGGACCTGGTGCGCCGGGTTGCGGGTGGCAGGGCGTACGGCGTCGTCTTTCCGCTGGTTACGAACGCGTCGGGCACCAAGTTCGGGAAGACCGAGGCCGGGAACGTGTGGCTGGACGCCGCGATGACGTCGCCATACCGCTTCTACCAGTTCTGGATCAACGCGGACGATCGCGACGTGACCACCTACCTCCGCTTCTTCTCGCTACGTCCGCGCAGCGAGATCGAGCAGCTTGAGGAGGCCGTTCGGCTGGAGCCGCAGTCGCGCACGGCCCAGCGCGCGTTGGCCGAGGAGATGACGCGCCGCGTCCACGGCGAGACAGGGCTACAGGGGGCCGTGCGCGCGACCGAGGTCTTCTTCGGCGGGGAGATCCTGGGTTTGGCGGCGGACCAGGTGGCCGACGTGTTCGCGGATGCGCCCTCGACCACGGTCGACACGGGTCGCCTGGCGGGCGAGGGGCTCCTGTTGCTCGACCTCCTGGTGGAGACCGGCCTCGCCTCCTCCCGGGGCGATGCTCGGCGGGCACTGGACGGTGGCGGCATCTACCTCAACAACCGACGCGTCGGGGATCCATCGGCGTCGGTCCGTGCCGACGACTTCGTGGAGGGGCGCTTCCTGGTCCTTCGCAAAGGGAAGAAGAGCTACCACCTGGTCGCCGTCACCTGAGCGGCACCTCCGGCTGCCGTCCGGGTGAGCGCAGGGACTAGAAGACCACCTCCCAGCCCACGTGCATGCCCCAATCCGCCCCGAGTTGGGGGGCGTCGTATTCCTGGTGGACGGGAAAGATCCACTCCAGCGAGATGCGGTGCCCCGCCAGGGCCGATCCTTCGGGCATCGTGAAGTTGACGCCCACGGGAAGATCCACGCGCTCGCCTTTGAGGAAGTACGACTCGTTGCCCGGATCCTGTAGGGGGTTCAGACGCGCGTCGGCGCCGTCGATTCCACGCCAGGCCTGATAATGGACGCGTCCGGAAACGCTGAACGATTCGTTCGCCTTGTAGGACGCCCATCCGGTCAGATCGAGCCGGTCGCCAGGGGAGTAGCCTTCGCTGTTCGTGCCGAGATAGAGCAACCCCTTGATCTGGGCGCCGACCGTTCCGAACTCGTTCTGCACGGCCGCGGTCAGACCGGGCCGCAGGGCGAAGGTTCCGGCTCCGGGGCGCATGTCGTAGGGCAGCGGCACCTCGACACTCGAGGACGGCGTCTCGGCCGTCACGTCGGTGCTCCCGATGGGGACCACCGCCCCGAGCTGCACGTGCGCCCGATAGGCGTTCTGGTCGAGGATACGGTACAGCGCCGACACCTCGAGGTCGCCGAGCTTCGCGATGTCGGTCACATAGAACCCGTCGATCTCGGAATACTGCTCCCGTCGGCGCTGCGAGAACGTGAAGGCGGCCGTCAACGTCAAGGCGTCCGTCGCACCGTAGGCGAGCGAGGCCTCGTGGGTGAGATTCTCGAGCGTGAGCGGGGCCACCGGGTACAGCTCGAGCGTCTCGTCGAACGTCAGCGAGTCGTTTCCGAGCCAGATGCCCCGACTGTTCATCTTGGTGAAGCGATAGCCGACCACGACCTGACCCAGGTCGAGGAGCTGGCCCCCAGACACGCCGAGTGGCGCACGCCCGTCCGGGCGCATCGACGACCACACCGCTTCCTCCTGCGCGACGAGAGGTGCCGCCGTGGCCAGGAGAAGCGCGACGAGCAGGTTCTTCCGAACCATGGAACTTTCCTCCGACTCGGTACGTGGTCGGCACGGCCGACCCAAAGGGGATCCCGGCACCAAAATGCCCCGTCACCCGGGCAAAAAACAAGTGTTTCCACCTCGTCAGCGCGGTCGACGACGCCGACCTGCGAGGTGGCGACTACTCCATTAAAGCAAGGGTCGGGCCATCGGCAAGCCCCCCCGATCAGGCGCCGACCTGGGGCTGAGCCAACAGCTCGTCGGGAATGCCGAAGGCGTCGACCAGGAGCGGCGCGGCGCCGCGCAGCTCGTCACACAGGGCGTTGACCTGAGCACGAACCGCGCGAGACTTGGCGGGCTCCATGAACCCGCTCTCCAGGTACCACCCCCGGCTTGCCTCGAGCGTGACCAGCGCATGGAGGGCGCACACGCTTCCGAGCACGTCGGAGAGCGCGGGGCTGGGGGCCTTGGCCACGGCGTCCTGGAAGGCTTCCAGGACGAGGCGGTCCACGTGGGCGCTGGCGAGCTCGAGCAGGTGGTCCTGGCACTCGTTCATCGCCCGGAACGAGTCCATGCCGTCGTCGAGTCGCGCCTTGAGACGCGTCGCGACCGACCTGAGGAGTCGGTCCTCACGGTAGGTGAGCGCCGAGCGGTGGAATCCCGGGTCCCTGAGGTGCTCGGGGTCGGTGCGGCGGGTAAAGAGCGGGTTGTGTGAGGCCACGCTGGCCCCGGCACGCTCCGCGAGCCAGCGCAGCGTCCCCCACCAGCGCAGATCACCCATCTCGTGCCGGAAGCGCGACAGCAGCCCCTTCGCGACCAGCTGGAGCAGCACGTCGTTGGCGCCTTCGAACGTGGTGAACACGTCGGTATCAGCCTTGAGCGCTGCGAGGCGGTTCGCGGCCAGGTAACCCTGTCCGCCACACGCCTCCCGGCACGCCTGCAACGTCTCGACACAATGACGGGAAGCGAGTGCCTTGATGCCGGCGGCTCGTACCTCGAGCTCCGGATCGACCGGCTTCCCAGCGCCTCCAATGCGAGCCTGGAGGTCCCGAACCGCGAAATGGAGCGCGTAGGTCGTGGCGAGCCTCGTGATCAACGTCCGTTGGACTGCGAGGTAGTCGAGCAGGGGGACCTCCGGGGCACCCTCGGGACCAAACTGCCGCCGTCGCGCCGTGTAGCGCACCGCGATCGTCAACCCCGCCTTGACCGCGCTCACCGACGCAGCGGCGATCGAGATACGACCGGTCACGAGGGTTCCGAGCATCGTGAAGAAGCGCCGACCGGGGCTCGCGATGTCCGAGGAGTAACGTCCTTCGTCGGAGATGGACGCAAAACGGTCGAGCAGGTTCGCCCTCGGCACGCGTACCCGGTCGAACCAGATGCGTCCGTTGTCGACGCCGTTCAAGCCCTCCTTCGGACCGCGGTCTTCGACACGGATCCCCGGGAGCGTAGCGCCATCGGAGCCTCGTAGCGGCACGAGGATCGCGTGCACGCCGTGGTCCACGCCCTCCACGATCAACCGGGCGAATACCGTCGCGAGGCGGCCGTGTAGCGCCGCGTTGCCGATCCAGTCCTTCGCGGCGCTCTCGTTCGGGGTGTGGACGATCAGCTCGTCGTCCGCGGGATCGTACGTCGCGGTCGTTTCCAGGTCCCAGACGTTCGAGCCGTGCCCGGTCTCGGTCATCGCGTAGCACCCTGGCAGCTCGAGGGCCCCGATCGCGCGCAGATACGCCTCGTGGTGACGCTCGGAGCCGAGCTGGAGCACGCTTCCACCGAAGAGGCCGAATTGGACGCCGTACTTCACCAGCACGCTGAGGTCTCCGTACGCCAGGGTCTCGAAGACCGCCACGCCTGCCGCGGGATCGCCGGTCCCTCCGTGGGCCTCGGGATAGGCCACGGCACCGTACCCACGGGCAGCGATGAACCGTACCGCCGAAAGCACTCGCTCCCGATACTCGTGCCGCTGCAGCTCGAGCGGGATCCGCAGGGGCTGCTCCCGCATCAAGGCCAGCACGGAGTCCCTGAGCGCGCGCCGGTCCCGCTCGAGGTACGCGTTCAGGCCGGGCCCGTCGACGCCGAGGGCGCCACCAGGGTCCCGGCCGTCCGCAAGCCGTGCGCCCAGGGCTCGGCGGACCGCTTCCGGACCCGCGACGCCGAGCGCCCCCTCGAGGGCGCGCAGGGACCGCACGGCCGCGTCGTCGCGCCAGGGCTCGTCAGCGCCCGCCGAGCGTGATAGGGCGACGCCCAGGTCGGCGAGGGAGCGGGGGAGGGGGCCGTCCCCTCGGTGCCACGCGTCGCGCAGCGACTGGCCGAGCGACGCGAGCTCGGCGGGGGTAGGCGGGGAATCGGGGTCCAGCCAGTCGCGCACGGTGGCCGCGTCCTTCCCGGCCAGCCACTCCATGGCATCGAGGCCGTCGCTCAGCTCGCGGAGCTCGTCCTCGCTCAGCACCCCGTCCGCCCAGGCGGAGTGGACGAGGGGGAGGAGCGCCAGGAGCGCCGGCGCGTCTCGGGGCCAGACCCGGTCGTCACTGCGGATGGGATTCACGAAGCCGTCGCGTGGAGGGTTGCTTGGGACCCCTTCAACACTTGACCCCCGCTTGGGGTTCGCACAACGTCAGCGCTTTCCTGGAACCGGCGGAGCTCGAGGCGAGCAGATGAGCAAGCCACTGGTCGGCGTGGTGATGGGTTCCCGGTCCGACTGGGAGACGATGCGGCACGCGGTCGAAACGCTCGACGCGTTGGGCGTGCCCCACGAGGTACGGGTCGTGTCCGCGCACCGGACCCCGGACCTCCTCTTCGAGTACGCTCGGACGGCCGAAGAGCGGGGCCTCCAGGTGGTGATCGCCGGCGCGGGCGGAGCCGCTCATCTCCCCGGCATGGTGGCGTCGAAGACCATCCTTCCCGTGCTCGGTGTCCCGGTGTCTTCGCGCGCGCTCAACGGTCTGGACTCGTTGCTGTCCATCGTGCAGATGCCCGGGGGCGTCCCGGTCGGGACGCTGGCCATCGGCGCGTCGGGCGCGGTCAACGCGGCTCTGTTGGCAGCTTCGATCCTGGGCGCGGCGCGACCCGAGATCCGCGAGGCGCTTCGACGTTGGCGCGACGAGCGCACCCAGGCGGTGCTCTCCGATCCCGATCCTCGCGTGGAGAAGGCGTAGCGTGCAGGTCGGTATCCTGGGGGGAGGCCAGCTCGGGCGCATGCTCGCGCTGGCGGGACGGCCGCTGGGGCTCCGCTTCCGCTTTCTCGAGCCCAAGACACCGGCGCCCGTGGACGATCTCGGCACGGTGGTTCGGGCCGCGTACCACGACCCGTACGCGCTCGACCGCTTCGCCGAGGGGTTGGACGTCGTCACGTACGAGTTCGAGAACGTCCCGGTGGCGTCGGCACGGCATCTCGAGGCCCGCGTCCCGGTCCATCCCACGAGCCGGGCCCTGGAGGTAGGGCAGGATCGGGTGGCCGAGAAGGAGGCGTTCGTGGGCGCCGGGATTCCCACGGCGCCGTTCCGGGGCGTGGGCTCCGTCGAGGCGCTCCGCGAGGCCGCGCGCGACATCGGCTTCCCTCTGGTTCTCAAGACGCGCCGCTTGGGCTACGATGGGAAGGGTCAAGCGATCGTGCAGGACGACGGCGCGCTCGAGGCGGCATGGCGCAGTCTGGGGAGCGTCGACCTCTTGGCCGAGGCCTTCGTGCCCTTTCGCCGGGAGCTGTCCATCGTGGCTGCCCGCGGCTACGACGGGGTCTGCGCTTTCTATCCGGTGGTCGAGAACCTCCACCGCTCGGGGATCCTCGTCCGGACCACCGCGCCGGCCCCGGAAATGGTACCGGGGCTCCAGGACGCGGCCGAGATCTACGCGCGACGGTTGCTGGAGCACTTCGGGTACATCGGTGTGCTGGCCGTCGAGCTGTTCGAGGTGGATGGCGCATTGCTCGCCAACGAGTTGGCGCCACGCGTGCACAACTCGGGGCACTGGACCCAGGACGGCGCGGAGACGAGCCAGTTCGAGAACCATCTCCGCGCCATCTGTGGCCTCCCCCTGGGAAGCACGAGCGTGATCGGTCCCACCGTCATGCTGAACCTCCTCGGTGCGATCCCTGAGCCGGTCAGCGTTCTCGAGATTCCCGGGACGCACCTGCACCTGTACGACAAGGGACCACGCGCCGGTCGCAAGGTCGGCCACGTGAACGTGCGCACCCGAGGTCCCGGCGACCTCGCGCGCTCCGTCGCCCGGGTCGAGACCCTCCTCGGGCCGTAGGGAGGCGCGCCACCCTCCCGTCTCGGGCACACAAGGCACGCCGCCGCGAAACCCGGGAGGATCCTGGGCCGTATTTGTCATACATAGTCGTCAAATGACTCCTCTCCCCCGCGCTCGGAAGCCATCATGGGAAGGGACGGATACCTGGGAGACCTAGAGCAGATGCTGCTCCTCGCAGCATTGCGTCTGGGGGACGACGCCTACGGCACGCGGATCATGGAAGAGCTGCGCAGCGCAGTCGGCCGCCGTGTGTCCAGGGGCTCGGTCTACGTGACGCTGGACCGGATGGAGGAGAAGGGTTGGATCGAGTCCTCCATGTCCGGGCCCAGGCCCGAGCGCGGTGGACGACCTCGACGGGTCGTCCGGGTGACGGCAGAGGGGGTGGCAGAGCTGCGAAAGTCGCGCGAGGCGCTTCTCACGCTCTGGGACGGGCTCGAGGATTCGTTGGAGACTCCATGACCGGGGGAGACCCCAAGGCCCCGGCGCTCGCGCGGCGGCTGCTGGAAGCGGCGCTCCCACGTGGCAGCCGCACCGAGGCCATGCTCGGTGACCTCGAAGAGGAGTTCGCGGCACGCGTCCGCACAGGGGGTCGGCGCGCCCGCGCCTGGTACTGGCGGGAGGCCTTTCTTCTTGCCTCCCGATACACGTTCACGCGCTGGAGCGACCCACGTGATGGGCGGGCGCTCGATCCACGACCGGGGGGAGGTGGAGGGATGTTGGAGACCGTGTGGGCCGACGTGCGCTACTCCGCCCGACGACTCGTGCGGAGCCCCTTGTTCACGGGGGTCGCCGTGCTGTCGCTCGCCCTCGGCATCGGAGCGAACACCGCGATCTTCAGCCTCGTGAACGCCATCGTGCTCCGGGACGCGCCGTACGCCGAGCCTGATGCCCTCGTGGACGTCTACTTCCAGACCCCGGGCTTCACGCACGGGGTGCTCTCCCATCCGGACTTCCGCGACCTGATCGACGCCTCCGCCGGCGTGTTCTCGGGGCTTGCAGGGTCGCAGCTGACCCTGGTCCAGGCGGACGCCGAGGCGGGCGTCCGTCTGCTCACGGCGGAGGCCGTCAGTGGGGACTACTTCGGGGTCCTCGGGATCCGTCCGCTGGTGGGACGGCTTCTCGGACCCCAGGACGACGTGGCCCCGGGGGCTCATCCGGTGGTCGCATTGTCCCACGGATTCTGGGAGCGCCGCTTCGGCTCGGACCCCGGCATCGTGGGGGGCGAGCTCCGGCTCGGGGGGCGTCCCTACACGATCGTCGGCGTCACCCCGCGCGACTACCACGGGATGATTCGTGGCCTCGAGCCCGAGGTCTACGTGCCCCTCATGATGTACGAGGCGCTCCTCCCGGGAAGCAACACGCTCACGGAGAGAAGAAACCACTCCCTGTTCGCCAAGGGTCGCCTGATGCCCTCGGCGGGGATCGTCCAGGCCCAGGGGCTCCTGGATCGCGCGACCAACGACTTTCGGGCGCGGTACCCGGAGGCGTGGACCGAGTCCGACGCGCTCGTGGCCGTACCGACGACGGACGTGATCATGAACCCGATGGTGGACCGGGTCCTGCTTCCCGCGGCGGGCATGATCATGGTGGTGGTGGGTCTCGTCCTGCTGATCGCCTGTGCGAACCTCGCGAGCTTCCTGCTGGCCCGCGCTGCGGACCGACGTCGCGAGATCGCCGTCCGTATCGCGCTCGGCGCGGCGCGCGGGCGCATCGTGGGCCAGCTGCTCACGGAGGCCGTGATGCTGGCCCTGGTCGGGGGGGCGGCTGGGATCGGCCTGGCCGCATGGTCGCTGAGGCTCCTCCTGACCGCCGACCTGCCGCTGCCTTTGCCCATCACCATCGATGCCTCTCTGGACGGCACCGTGCTCTCCTTCAGCCTGGGGGTGTCGGTCGCGGCCGGGCTCCTGTTCGGCCTGGCGCCCTCGGTGCAGGCGACCCGACCCGACGTCTCCGGAACCCTGAGAGACGAGGCCGCCGCAAGCGGTCGGGGTCGGGGCGCTCGCCTCCGCGACGCGCTGGTCGTCGGGCAGGTCGCCGTGTCCGTCGTTCTGCTCGTCGCCGCGGGGCTCTTCCTCCGGAGTCTCGACGCCTCGCGGCGCGTCGAGCTGGGCTTCGGCGGCCCACCCGCGGGGATCGTGGAGCTGGTACTCCCCGCCGAGCGGTATCCGGGACCCGAGGCGATGGCCTTCCTCGATCGCCTCGAGGAGAGGATCGCGGGGCTCCCCGGCGTCCGCTCCGTCGGCGCGACCAGCAACCTGCACCTCAATCCCACCAGCACCACGACTTCCGAGTTCGTCATCGAAGGGGTGGCGCCGCCCGCCGGCCAGGACTTCCACTCCGTGGACTTCGCCCGCATCGACGGGGGGTATCCGGCCTCTGCCGGTCTCCGCATCGTGGAGGGGAGGGGCTTCACGGCGGCCGACGGCCCGGACTCGGAGCCGGTCGTGATCGTCAACGAGGCGTTCGTGAGCCGCTTCTTCCCCGATGGGGACGTGTTGGGTCGCTCGATCCGTCAGACCGACGAGGGCGAGGTGACGAGCGTCGGTGTGATGGCCACGGCGCGGATCCGTCAGATCGGAGAGGATCCGCGGCCGTTCGTGTACGGGAACCTGCGGCAGTCACGACCGACGTTCGTCGCGCTGGTGGCGTCCACGACCGTCGACGCCGAGCGCACCGCCCTGGCCATGTTCGACGAGGCCCGGTCACTGGATCCGGAGGTCATGGCGTACTCGACCGGGACGATGGAGCGACACCTGGCGGTCATGCTGCTTCCCAGGAGACTCGGAGCCGTGGTGGTGTCGGCGTTCGCCGGGCTCGCGCTCATCCTGGCCACGATCGGCCTGTACGGGATCGTCAGCCACGCCGTCTCCCGCAGGGTGCGCGAAGTGGGGATCCGCCTGTCCCTCGGCGCCGATGCCGGCGACGTCACATGGATGCTCACGCGCTCGGGCATTCGCCTGGTCGTCGTCGGCGGTGCCCTCGGCCTGACGGTGTCCGCGGTCGTGGCGAGGCTCATCGGCCGACTGCTCTTCGGCGTGCCGCCCCTCGATCTCGTCACCTTCCTGGGGGTGCCGGCGCTGTTCGCGGTCGTCGCCACGGTGGCCTCGTGGGTTCCGGCGAGCCGCGCCACCAGGGTCGATCCGGTCGCGGCGCTCCGCTCCGAGTAGCCGGCAACCCCGGCCTGAAACCCCTCTCCCCGAGGCCTCGTAGGTCTTATTGATTTTGTCAATAAGACCATCGGAGGGCCTCGTGGGCGGAAGCAATCGACAGCTGGGTGACCTCGAGGAGCTCGTGCTGCTCGCGCTGCTTCGCCTCGGCGACGACGCGTACGGAGGCTCGATACGGCAGGAGCTCGCCGAGCGAGCCGGTCGGGAGGTCTCCATCAGCACGGTCTACGTGACCCTCATGCGGCTCGAGGAGAAGGGCCTGGTCCGGTCCTGGATGGGCGAGCCGAGCGGCGAGCGGGGGGGAAAGGCGAAGCGCCACTTCGCCGCGCGCCCCGAGGGCGTCGAAGCCCTGGAGTCGGTCCGGGCCGTGCGTGAGCGTATGTGGGAGGGGCTCGGTGAGGGGGACGTCCATGTCGGTTGAAGACGCCGGGCGCCCGCCCCGCCTGGCCCACCTGCTCATCCGTGGTCGCCTTCCCGCGGAGCTGGCCGATGCGGTGAGCGGTGACCTGGAAGAGGAATACCGCCGTCGGCGCGCCGGCGGGACGGGCCGGGCCCGCTCGGACCTCTGGTTCTGGGGGCAAGCCGTGACCCTTCGCGCGGGATCACTCCGCCGGGCCTCCGCGAGGCTGCGCGCGATGACACCCACCTGGGAGCGCAACCGGCCGCGCCGTGCCGGCCACGATCAAACCACGAGGAGCTGGATGCCCATGCGTCCCGACGACGTCAAGTACGCGGTGCGCCGGCTCGTGCGCGCCCCCGGGTTCACCCTGGTCGCCGTCCTGTCCCTCGCACTCGGGATCGGGGCGAACACGGCCATGTTCAGCCTGGTCAACGCCGTGCTCCTGCGCGATCTGCCGGTGCGCGCTCCCGAGCAGCTCGTCGAGGTCTACACGTCCGACGAGGACGGATATCCGTACGCGACGTCGTCCTATCCCGACTTCGCCGACCTACGCGGCCGGGATGAGGTCTTCCGGGACGTCATGGGTACGAGAACCTTCGTCTCGAGGTTGGATCAGGGGGAGCGTCCCCAGGTGGTCTTCGGGGAGGCAGTCTCCTGGAATTACTTCTCGGGCCTCGGGGTGCCCATGGCCCTCGGCCGCTCGTTCCTCGAAGAGGAGGACCGCACAGCGGGGACGCACCCGGTCACGGTCCTGGGCTATCGCACCTGGCAACGGGACTTCGGCGGCGATCCGTCGATCCTCGGTGGCTCCGTCCGGCTCGACGGGAGACCGTATACGGTGGTCGGGGTCGCCCCGGAGTCGTTCACGGGCTCGATGCCGGTGCTGGTCACCAGCCTGTACGTTCCCACGATGCAGGTCGAGGCCATCGGCGGGTTCGAGGGACAGACGAGCCGCCGGTCGAGTCGGAGCATGTTCCTCAAGGCGCGCCTCGGACCGGGCGTGACCGTCGATCAGGCGAACGCCTGGCTGGCGGCCTTTTCGGCTGCCCTCGCTGAGCAGTACCCGGATTCGAACGAGGGTCGGCTGATGACGGCGATCCCGATTGGGGACGTGGCGCTGCATCCGCTGGTCGACCGCGTCCTCAAGCCGGTCGCCGCCCTCCTGCTGGTCGTGGTCGGCCTGGTGCTGGTCATCGCGTGTGCCAACCTCGCGAGCTTTCTCCTGGCTCGAGCCGAAGATCGCAGGAAGGAGATCGCCGTGCGCCTGGCGCTGGGCGCAGGACGCGCGTCCCTGATTCGTCAGCTTCTGGTCGAGACCGTGATGCTCGCGCTCCTGGGCGGGGCCGTGGGCATCCTGCTCGCGGATTGGACGCTGGGACTCCTCATGAGCTTCAAGCCACCGATCCCGATCCCCGTCGATTTCGACGTGTCGCTCGATCGCACGGTCCTCCTGTTCACGGCCGGGGTCTCCCTCGCGGCGGGGATCGCGTTCGGGCTCGCGCCGGCCCTGCAGGCGACCAGGCCTGACATCGCTCCCACGCTCAAGGACGAGGGGACCGGCGGCGGGAGACCGCGGAGGTGGACGCTCCGCCGCGGACTCGTGGTCACCCAGGTGGCGCTTTCCTTCGTGCTCCTGATCGGTGCCGGGCTCTTCGTCCGCAGCCTGCAAAAGGCTCAGCGGATCGATCCGGGGTTCGACATCGGCCCCGCCGCGCTGGTCTGGCCCTTTGCCCAGATCTCCGGATACGACACCGACGAGGCGGTGGCGGGCCTGTACCGCGAGCTCGAAGAGCGCCTTCTCGCCCACCCGGCGATCGAGCGGGTGGGGGTGGCGGACCGATTCCCTCTCGGTGCCGCCGTACAGACATCCGGATACGTGCTTCCCGGGATCCCCGCGGACAGTCGGGATGGCGACTACGACCTCGACAACGCGCATGTGTCCCCGGGCTACTTCGACGCCATGGGGGTACCCATCCTGTCGGGCCGGACCTTCACCGACGACGACCGCGCAGGGGAGCGCGTGATCATCGTCAGTGAGGCGTTCGTGCGCCGCTTCTACCCGGGCGAGGACGTGGTCGGGAGCACCATCGAAGACGGATCGGGCCAGCCGCTCCGCATCGTCGGCGTGGCGCGCGACACCAGGGTCCGCACGCTCGGGGAGTCTCCCCGGCCCTTCGTCTACGAGCTCGTGGGGCAGGGTGGAATGTTCGGCGCGGAGTTCGTGGTGAGAGGGAAGGGAACCGGGGCGGAGCTCCTGGAAGTGACGCGTTCGGTCCTCGACGAGGTCGATCCCGACCTGGTCCTCATGGAGGCCAAGACCATGAACGAACACCTCGCGCTCATGCTATTCCCTCCGCGTATGGCGGCCATGCTGCTGTCAGTCTTCGGCGGCTTGGCCCTCGTGCTGGCGGCCATTGGCATCTACGGCGTCGTGAGCCATGCGGTGGCGAAGAGGACACGCGAGCTCGGGATCCGCATGTCGTTGGGTGCGTCGGCACGGGACGTCGTGCGTATGGCGGTCGGAGGCGGCATGCGGCTCGTCGGGGTCGGCGCAGTGGTGGGGATCCTCCTCGCCGCTACGGTCTCCTGGTCCATCTCTCGCTTCCTCTACGGGATCGGGACCACGGACCTGGCCACCTTCGCCGGCATACCGGTCCTGCTGACCCTGGTGGCCCTGCTGGCCGCGTGGGTCCCCGCACGGCGGGCGTCGGCGGTCGATCCGGTCAGGGCGCTCCGCGCCGAGTAGACGCGCGGCGCTTCCGCCGACGCGCCTCGGCCCCTATCCTAAGTGCACTGGGCGCCGCCCCGGATCGCTCCGGGGCGGCGCTCTCGCATCCGGCCGCGCGCGGCCGCTGACGGCGGGGGCAACCACCGAGAGAGACCGAGCATGCTGGACGACATCAAGCAGAGGATCGAGCACGAGATCGCTCAGCTCACCGAGGAGCTCAACGTCGAGCTTCCCAAGCGCATCAAGGTCGCCTTGGAGCACGGCGACCTTCGCGAGAACTCGGAGTACAAGTCCGCGAAGGAGCGGCAGGAGTTCGTCCAGGCCAGGCTCAACCACCTCACCCGGCGTATGGGTGAATTGTCCAAGATCGACGTGAAGGAGATGCCGTACGACCGCGTCGGATTCGGCTCGAAGGTCAGGATCCGGGATCTGGACCTCGGCGACGACTACGACTTCACCATCGTGGCGGGAGACTTCATCGATCTGGACGCCGGGCACGTCTCGCTGGCCTCGCCGATCGGGAGGGGGCTGCTGGGCGCGCAGATCGACGAGGAGGTGACGGTCGCGCTGCCTGCCGGGGAGCGGCGCTACCGGATTCTCGAGCTGGTCACCCTTCCGCAGCAGCTCGACTCGGGATCGTCCGGCTGAAGTCGTCGCGCGCGCCAGCCCGGGAACCGAGCAGCGGGCGGTGGTGGGGTCCGGCGTGACGGCCGTTGGCGGGACCCGGCCCCGGCCGTCGGGTGCGGAGCCACTCGTGAAGCTGGTGGACCTGTGCAAATCCTACCGCGAGGGAGACCGCACCCATGTGGTGCTCGACCGCGCGAGCGGCGAGATCGCGGCCGGTGAGCGCGTCGCGATCCTGGGGCCATCCGGCTCCGGCAAGTCCACGCTGCTCAACCTCATCAGCGGCATCGACCCGCCCGACTCGGGAAAGGTCCTCATCGAGGGGATCGACATCGCGGCGCTTCCGGAGCGTGAGCGCACGCTCTTCAGGCGTCACCGCATCGGCTTCGTGTTTCAACTCCTGAACCTGCTTCCCACGCTGACCGTGCTCGAGAACCTGCTGCTTCCGGTCGAATTGACGGGCGGATTCGGACCCTCAGACGAGGAGCGGGCGCGGGCGCTTTTGGGGGAGGTGGGCCTCGCCCGGCGGGAGGATGCCTTTCCCGATCGCCTGTCCGGGGGCGAGCAGCAGCGGGTCGCGGTAGCCCGGGCGCTCATGCACCGCCCTGCGCTCGTCCTCGCAGACGAGCCGACCGGCAACCTCGACGAGGACACGGCGCGCCGCGTCATCGAGCTGCTGGACAGCCTCGTACGCGCGGATGGCGCGGCGCTCGTGCTGGTGACCCACGCTCGGGATCTGGCAAGAAGGACGGACCGCGTGCTGCGCCTCACGCACGGGGCGCTGGTGGACGGGGACGCGTGAGCCTCCTGCGGCGCTCGAGCGCCCGCTACCACTTGCAACACCCCACCCAGCTCGCGCTGACCGCGCTGGGCGTCGCGCTGGGAGTCGCCGTGGTCGTCGCCGTGCACCTGGCGGTCCGTAGCTCGCGAGCCGCTTTCCGGGCCTCCGTCGAGACCGTGGCAGGCCGGGCCACCCACGTCGTCACACCGGCCTCGGGCGGTCTGGACGAGCGACTGATCCGGCACATCCGAGTCGACCTGGGGATCGATCGCGCGGCGCCCATCGTGGAGGGCTACGCGACGAGCGCGGCGCTGCCCGGTCGGGTGTTGCGCGTGCTCGGGGTGGACCCCTTCTCCGAGGCGCCCTTCCGGGCCTGGGCGGTCGACGGGTCCGTCGGGCTGGACGTGGCGCGCTTCGTTACCGCCGCCGATGGGGTGATGCTCCCGGCCGGCACGGCGGCTGGTGCCGGCGTGCGAGCGGGCGACACGCTGCCCGTGTCCGTAAACGGGAGACCCTGGACCTTACGCGTGGCCGGGCTCGTCGATCCAAAGGATGCGCTCACCTCCGAGGGGGTCAGGGACCTGCTGCTCGTCGACATCGCGACGGCACAGACGATCCTCGGCATGACCGGAAGGCTGTCGCGAATCGACCTGTGGCTTCCGGATGACGAGGCCGGACGGCAGGAGCTGGCCCGGGTCCGGTCGGTCCTGCCACCCGACGCCCGTCTCGAGCCGGCCGGTGCGCGTGCCGACGTGCTGCGAGGGATGATCGACGCCTTCGATCTCAACCTGACCGCGCTCAGCCTGCTCGCGCTGATCTTCGGGATGTTCCTGGTCTACAACGCGATGACGTTCTCCGTGGTCCGGAGAAGGGAGATGCTCGGCGGTCTCCGCGCCCTCGGGGTGACCCGTCGGCAGATCGTCGGCATCGTGCTCGCGGAGGCCGCCCTGATCGGCGGGGTCGGGGCCGTCCTGGGTACGCTCCTGGGCGTCGGGTTGGGGCGCGGACTGGTGGGTATGGTCCTGCGTACCGTCAACGATCTCTGGCTCGTCGTGTCGGTCGAGCGGCTCACCCTTCCACCCGTTGCGCTCAGCGGAGGGGTGCTCCTCGGCATCCTCGCTACGTTGGTGGCCTCGCTGCCGCCCGCCGTCGAGGCGGCGACGTCGCCGCCTCGACTGGCCCGGATGCGCTCCACCCTCGAGGAACGCGCCCGTCGAATGGTCCCCCGTGCGGCGGCGCTCGGGTCTATATCGGCTGTCGCCGGCGTCGCCCTCGTCGGACTTTCCACGCATTCTCTCGGCGTGAGCTTCGCCGCGCTTTTCCTGCTCGTGCTCGGCCTGGCCCTGCTCACTCCGTTGGCCACCGTCGTGCTGATCGGTGTGCTCCGTCCGGTCGCGTCGTGGGCGGGTGGCCTCCTCGGCACGATGGCCTCGCGGGGAGTCGTGACGACCCTCAGCCGAACCGCACCGGCGGTCGCCGCGCTGGTGGTCGCGCTATCGGTCACCGTCGGTCTCGGTGTGATGATCGACAGCTTCCGCGGTACCCTGACCCGTTGGCTGGACGCTACGCTGCAAGCCGACCTGTACGTCTCCCTGCCCTCGGTGCTGGCATCCCGGGCGGACGGAACCCTGGACCCTGTCGTCGTGGAGGCCCTGATCGCGCACCCCGCCGTCGAAGGTCACAGCACCTACCGGAGCCGGGATCTGCGCCTCGGGGATCGTCTTGTGCGCCTCGTGGCCGTGGAGCTGGACCGGCGTGGGGAAGCTGGCTTCGACTTCGTCCGGACGGTCGGAGACCGTACCTTCGACCGCTTCCGCACGGGGGATGGCGTGCTCGTATCCGAGCCGCTCGCGTACCGGATGCGGCTCTCGGTCGAAGACGGGCTCGAGCTCCCGACTCCCGACGGGGTCAGCCGGCTCCGAGTCCTCGGGGTCTTCCGTGACTATGGGTCGGACCAGGGCGTCGTCATGATGTCAAGATCCGCGTTCGACCGGCTGTTCCGAGATACCGGGGTGACGTCGTTGGGACTCTTTCTCGCCCCCGGCGTGGACCTGGCCCGGGTGGTGAGCGAGCTCGAGGCGCGCGTGGCCTCGGTGGGCGATCAAGCGGTCCTGGTCCGCCCGACCGCAGCGCTGCGCGAGGGCTCGCTCCAGGTCTTCGAACGCACGTTCCGCGTGACCGCGGTGTTGCGGATGCTGGCGCTGATCGTGGCCTTCGTGGGCGTCCTGAGCGCGCTCATGGCACTCGAGCTGGAGCGCGCCCGCGAGCTCGGTGTGCTCAGGTCGATCGGGCTCACGCCGGGGCAGGTTTGGGGGCTGGTGACGACGCAAACCGGGCTTCTCGGCTTCGTGGCGGGAATCCTCTCGCTTCCGATCGGCGTGGTCCTGTCGATCGTGATGATCGAAGTAATCAATCGGAGGTCGTTCGGCTGGTCGCTGGACCTGGGCGTCGGGGCGGCGGTGTTGGCGCAGGCCGTGGCCCTGGCCCTGGTCGCCGCTCTGCTGGCCGGCCTCTACCCGGCGTGGCGCATGTCGCGGGCGTCGCCCGCCGCTGCGCTCCGAGGCGAGTGAGCCGGCCCTGGGCGGGGGGATCGCCGGGGCGACGGTGCCGGCTCCTCGCCGGGGCGCTCGCGCTGGGGGCGTGCGGACCCTCCGAGGCTCCCGTTCCGCCCCGTCTCTCGCTGGCTGGCGTCCTCGGCGGCGTCGATACTGCGGGCTACGACCGAGCAGTCGAGCCGCGACCCATCGGGCTCCCGGCGGACCATGGGCCGCATCCGGGGTTCCGCTCGGAGTGGTGGTACCTCACGGGCAACCTCGAAGGCGACGGCGGGCGCCCGTTCGGGTTCCAGCTCACGATCTTCAGGGCTTCGCTCGCCCCCGCCGCGCCCACCTCGGCGTCGGCATGGGCGACCAACCAGGCGTACATGGCCCATCTCGCCCTGACGGACCCGCAGGCGGGGCGCTTTCTCGCCCGCGAGCGCTTCGCGCGTGGGGCCCAGGGCCTCGCCGGGGCGAGCGCCGACCCCCTGCGGGTCTGGTTGGGCGACTGGCGGCTGGAGGGCGGCGGACCGGGCGGTCCGTCGGGGATGACGCTCCGGGCGAGCGATGCCGACCTGACCGTCGAGCTCGATCTCGAGCCGGGCAAGCCCGTGGTCCTGCAGGGCGAGCGGGGTCTCAGCAGGAAGGGCCCCCGCCCCGGGAACGCGTCGTACTACTACTCGCTGACCCGGATGCCCGCGAGGGGGCGCGTGGTATCCGGGAAGGACACCATCGACGTCGCCGGCACCGCGTGGCTCGACCGCGAGTGGAGCACCTCGGTGCTGCCCGACGGGGTCGTCGGTTGGGACTGGTTCGCGCTCCAGCTCGACGACGGCTGGGACGTCATGGCCTACCGGCTCCGCCGCGGCGACGGGAGCGCGAGCCCGTTCAGCGAGGGGGTCGTCGTGGACCCGGCCGGTCGGGCCGTCGGGCTCACCTGGGGCACGGACGTCGAGGTGGAGCAGACCGGCGCGTGGACGTCACCCCACTCGGGCGTCCGGTATCCCTCCGGATGGGTGCTGACGGTGCCGTCGCGGGGGTGGCGTCTACGACTGGAGCCCCTCATGGCGGATCAGGAGCTCGACCTCTCCTTCAGATACTGGGAGGGCGCGGTTACGGTGCGGGGTGAGCAGCGTGGCAGCGGACCCACGGGCAGGGGGTACGTGGAGCTGACCGGGTACGACGGGAACCCTCCCGCCCGTTGAAGAGCCGCGGACTGGGGCTTCTCTAGGGAAGCTCTGCACAGGTATGCCGCCCCAACCCGCGATCCCGCATGATCAGGTCCCCCGTGGCGATGGGCGCATGGGGGTTTCGCCGGTGATGCATCGTCTCTCCTTCCATGAGAAGGCCAACTCTGTCAAGGCCGACGTGGCGGCAACGCCGGAGGCGATCCACCCGCACGCGATGCTTCCATTCGCACTCTTGATGGGTCCGTAGATGGGGACCGCGGTGCATGTTGGTGTCCGCATGGGCTGGGGTGCTGCAAACTTCTCGTCGGTTTCCCCCCGAAGGGGGCCTCAGGAGAGACGCGCAGTCGCCCCAGGACCAGGCGGTCGGGTAGAGCGGGACTCCGGATGCTGCCTCGTCGTAGAACGTGATCCCTCTCCTATGCGGCGGCGGCGGCGTGCTGATTCTCGCGCAGGGGCTGATAGACCTCGCCGGTGCTCCAGAGTCGGTGGAGGAGCACGGCCAGTTTGCGAGCCACCGCCACGGCTGCCTTCTTCTTCGCCGTCTTGCTTCCTCCACCTCGTTCGATGTAGTGCAGGCCCCAACGACGTAGGTCCGTGTCGGGGCCGAAGTGTCCCAGGATGTAGTGAGCGGACTGGACCAGCAGACGCCTCAGGAACTCGTCGCCCGCTTTGGTGATGCGCAGCTCCGGCTCGGACTCGCCCGAGTCGTCATGTCGGCGCGTGAGGCCCAGATACGCTCCCACAGCGCGGCTGCTGGGGAAGCGAGCCGGGTCTTCGATCACGAGACAGAAGGTCAGTGCCGTGACCGGACCCACTCCCTTGATCTGCCGCAACACACCGGTCTCCGGGTAGCGCTCCTCGCAGAGGGCTTCGAGCTGCTTGTCGAAGAAGCGAATCTGACGCGACAGCGCACGGATCATCTCCACGACCGGTTCCAAGCCAGCCCGCAGGGCTTCGGGCACATGCTCCTCCGCCTTGGCGGCGAACCCCTCGGCAGAGGATCCCGGGATCCGCGCCCCGTACGACTTGACGCTCCCCCGTACGTGATTGATCAAGCCCGTCCGGGCGCGCACCACGGCATCGCGTGCCCGCACCACGCCCAGGTCCACTTGCGCCTCTTCACTCCGATGCTGGATCGGGTAGAGCAGCTTGGGGTCCACCCGGCCCAGCCGCGCCAGCGTCTCGGCATCCACCGGGTCACGCTTCTTCGGATTGCTGTGGATCAGCGCGACCATGCGGGCGTTGGCGACGATGACCTCGTGGTTCAGCTTCTTCAGGAGCCGGCTGATCCAGGGCGAGTGTGGACCCGCCTCGAGCACGACTCGACGACGACGTCCGGCGAAGTACGCCTCCAGCGCTCTTGGTGTCGTTCGCACCCGACCTTCCTCCACAACCTCGCCCTCCTCCGTGATCGTGTAGGTGCTGCTGTACCGGTCGCTCACGTCCAGTCCTGTGATTACCTTCGGTGTAACTGAGCTCATTGGGGCCAGTCTCCTACGCTGTGGGCTTCGAGCCCGTCATACTCTCTGGAGCACCCATCATCTGGGCGACTCCGTCGAGCGTGGAGGCTGGCCTTCTCATTCCAACTTCTCGCCGTAGCGCTGCTACGACTCGTCGTCGTTCCTCCCCTGACCGACGAAAGCCCGGGCACCGCCGCGAAGCGGTGGTCGCGCGGGGTACCATACCTGTGCAGAGCTTCCCTAGAGCCTGGCCCGGAAGCGCCGCGCGGCGAACGTGATGCCGGCGGCGGCCATCAGCCCGAGGATGGCGAATTGTTGCCACAGCTCACGGATTCCGGCGCCTTTCAGGAAGATCGATCTCACCACCTCGAGGAAGTGCCGGAGCGGGTTCAGCAGCGTGAGCTTCTGGAACAGCGCCGGCATCGTGTCGACGGGATAGAGGAAGCCCGAGAGGATGATCGCGGGCAGGATGAAGAGGAACATGGCCAGGAAGGCTTCCTGTTGCGTATTCGACCACGTCGAGATCAGGAGGCCCATGGACAGCCCCGCCAGGATGAAGAGGAGCGCGGCCAAAAGGAGCGCGGCGACGGAGCCGCGCAGTGGCACATGGAACCAGAGGAGCGCCACGGTCGTCACCAGCGCGAGCTGGACCAGAGCGACCCCGGCCACCGGTAGCGTCTTCCCCAGCATGATCTCGCCCGGTGTGAGCGGTGAGACCATGAGCTGCTCGAGTGTGCCCATCTCGCGCTCCCGCACGACCGCCATCGCCGTCAACAGGAGAGACATGAGCAGCACGATCACCCCGATCACAGCCGGGACGTTGTAGACGCGTGACTCGAGGGACGGGTTGAACCAGGCGCGGGCGCGAAGCTCGACGCCGGCACGCCGGGGGGCGCCGCGGGCCGCGGCCAAACGGGCGCCGAGCTCCTGGGCGATCTTGGCCGCGTATCCAGATGCTACCGTCGCGGTGTTGGAGTTGGTGCCGTCGACCACCAGCTGGATCGCCGGCGCGCGGCCCGCGACGAGATCCCTCGTGAATCCGGCCGGGATCTCGAGGCCCACCGCGGCCCGACCGTGATCGAGCGCCGCGCCCACGTCGGCCGACCGGTCGGAGGTCCCGACGACGCGGAAGTACCCGGAGGCCGTGAAGGCGTCGACGACCCGTCGGGACAGCTCGGTGCGGTCGTGGTCCACCACGAACGTGGCGACGTTGCGCACGTCGGTGTTCACGGCATACCCGAACAGGATCAGCTGCAGGACCGGTGACACGAAGATGATGCGCTTGGTCTTCGGGTCCCGGAAGAGCTGCCGCAGCTCCTTGATCACCATCCGCCGGATGCGGAGCAGGGAGAGGGCGCGCGCGGTCACGCCAACTCCTTGCGGAAGACGTGCGTGGCCAGCCCGAGACCCAGAACGGCGTACCCGAGCATGAACAGCGCTTCCGGCCAGAGCACCGGCGCGCCGACGCCCTTGAGGAAGATCCCGCGGGTGACGGTGACGAAGTAGCGGGCCGGTATGAGGTAGGTGAACGTGCGCAGCACGAACGGCATGCTTGCGATGTCGAAGAGGAATCCCGAGAGCAGGACGGCCGGAAGGTACGTCGCGATCATCGCAATCTGCGTGGCGAGCACCTGGGACTTCACCGCGGCGGAGATGAAGATGCCCAGCCCGAGGGCGCCCAGCAGGAAGAGGAGCGTCATCGCGGCGAGCAGCACGACGCTTCCGTTGAACGGCGTCCCGAAGATCGCCATCCCCGCCACGACCGTGACCGCCACGTCGAACAGGCCGATCAGCAGGTAGGGCAGGAGCTTGCCGAGAACCACCTCCACGCGGGCGACCGGTGTGGCAGCGAGCTGCTCCATGGTGCCGCGCTCCCACTCGCGCGCGATCGTCAGGGCCGTGAGCATCGCGGCGATGATCGACATGATCACCGCGATCAGCCCCGGCACGATCATGTGACGGCTTTCCAGGTTGGGGTTGTACCAGGTTCTCGGCTCCAGCCGCAACGGGGCCGCTCGCGCCCGGTTGCCGGGGAGGGCTCGGGCGCCATGTCGAGCAACGATGGCGTCGGCGTAGTTCTGGGCGATCGTCGCCGTGTTGGCGTCACTGCCGTCGAGGAGGAGCTGCACGACCGCTCCCCTACCGGAAGACAGATCCGTCGCGTATTCGGGTGGCACCGTGAGAATCCCCTTCACGCGTGCCGCGACCAGGTCCTCTTCGGCTTGCCTCCCCGTCTCCGCGTGCTCCGCGACCGTGAAGTAGCCGCTGGCCACGAAGGCGTCCACCAACGAACGGCTGGCCGCGGTGCGGTCGCGGTCCACGACCACGATCGGAATGTCGTCCACGTCCCAGGTGATCGCGTAGCCGAAGAAGAGCAGGAGAAAGAGCGGGAGAACGAACGCGAGGATCATCGAGCGGGGATCGCGGCGCAGCTGGATCCACTCTTTGCGCGCCATCGCTCCGAGGCGGCCGGAGTCGAGGCTCATCCGACCAGCGCGCCCCCCTGGGCGCGAACCAGCGAGACGAACACGTCCTCCAGCGACGGTTCGACGACACGCATGTCCGTGGCCGTCAATCCGGCACCCGCGAGCGCGCTCGAAACCGCGTCACTGCCTGCCACCGCGTCGACGACGGTCACATGCAGCGAGCGGCCGAACATGGCCACGTCCAGGACTCCGGGCACGCCGCCGAGCGCTTCGACGGCCCTCGGAGCGTCCGCGCATCGGATCTCGAGAATCGGTTCCACCACGCGCTCGCGCAGCGCGCGGGGCGCGTCCAGTGCGATCAGGCGCCCGCGGTTCATGAGAGCGAGTCGGTGGCAGTACTCCGCCTCCTCCATGTAGTGGGTGGACACGAAGACCGTGGTGCCACCCACGGCCATGCCGTCGATCAGATCCCAGAAGCGCCGTCGGGCCACGGGGTCCACCCCCGAGGTGGGCTCGTCCAGGAACAGGATCGGCGGCTCGTGCACCATGGCACAGCCGAGCGCGAGCCGTTGCTTCCAGCCGAGGGGCAGCTGCTCGGTCGTACGGTTTCGGGCGTCCCACAGCTCGGACATGTCGAGGATCCATGTGCGGCGCCGATCCAGTCGCGTGCCCGTGACGCCGTAGAGGCCCGCGTACAGCTCGATGTTCTCGAGGACCGTGAGATCTGGATACAGAGAGAAGCGCTGGGACATGTATCCGATGGCGCGCTTGACCTCGTTGCGCTCGCGCAGGACATCGAAGCCCGCGACCCGACCCTCGCCGGAGGTGGGCGTCAGAAGTCCGGTGAGCATCTTGATGGTCGTCGTCTTGCCCGCGCCGTTCGGTCCCAGGAAGCCGAAGATCTCCCCGGACCTGACATCGAAGGAAACCGAGTCGACAGCAACGAAGTCGCCGAAGCGCCGGGTAAGCTCCCGCACGACCACCGGGTGCTCCATCTCAGTCATTCGCGGCTCCGACGAGGTTCATGAACACGTCCTCGAGGGAAGGCTCGATCGCGGCGACGTCCTCGACCGCGATGCCGGCGCGCTCGAGGCTGCGTAGGGGGGCGTCAGCTGGGAGGCCGGGCTCGAGCAGCGTATGAACGGCGTCGCCAAACAGGGACGCGCTCAACACGCCGGGCTCTCCGCGAAGCACGTCCCTGGCGGCCCGCGCTGCTCGGGTGCGGATCGCCACCATCGAGCCCTGGAGCGACGCTTGAAGCGACCGCGGGCTGTCCAGCGCCAGCGTCCGGCCACGGTCGAGGAGCACCACACGGTCGCAGCGCTCGGCTTCGTCGAGGTACGAGGTGGACACCACCACCGTGACGCCCTCTGCGACCATCTCGTGGAGGATCAGCCACAGCTCACGCCGGGAGATGGGGTCGACGCCGAAGGTCGGTTCGTCGAGGAGCAGGACCTCGGGATGGTGCACGAGGCAGCACGACAGCGACAGCTTCTGCTTCATTCCGCCGGAGAGTCGGCCCGCCAGACGTCCCCTGAATTCGTCGAGACGACTGAAGCGGTACAGGCGCGACATGCGCGCCACGCGCTGTGCGTCCGGTACCCGGTACAGGTCCGCGTAGAAGTCGAGGTTCTCCTGAACCGTGAGGTCCTCATAGAGACCAAAGCGCTGGGCCATATACGCCAGGTGGGGCTTGGCCCGCTCCGGCTCGCTGCCGACGTCGATGCCCACCACGCGTGCGACGCCGGCGGTGGGGCGGAGCACGCCGGCCAACATGCGCAACGTCGTGGTCTTGCCGGCGCCGTCCGGTCCGACGATGCCGAACAGCTCGCCCCTCGAGACCTCGAATGTGAGGGCATCGACGGCCGTCACATCGTCGAAGCGACGGGTCAGACCCTCCAACGCGATCGCGGGCCCGCTCACGGCGACGGGGATCCCAGAGTGACGTCCGCCGGGATTCCCGGCTTCAGCTCGAAGTCCGGGTCGTCGGCGATACGGACCTTGACCGGGTAGACGAGCTTCGTGCGCTCCTCCTCGGTCTGGACGTTGCGCGGCGTGAACTCGGCCTCGCCACCGATGAAGACCACCTCCCCCCGATGCACCCGATCCGGATACGTATCCGACACGATCGACGCCGGCATGCCCACGCTCACGCGCCCGATCTGGTCTTCGCGCACGTAGATGCGCACCCAGCGGTCCTCGGGATCCAGCAGGGTGAGGACGGGAACGCCGGGAGACACGCTCTCGCCGGGCTCGCGGTGGCGGAGGGTGACACGGCCGGCGAAGGGCGCGGAGATCGTCCCGTTCGCCAGCGTGGCCTCGGCCCGCTCGAGGTTGGCCCTCGCCTGGGCGACCCGCGCGGCCTGCGCGTCGATCGTCTCGCGCCGCGGGCCCTCGCGGACCAACGCCAACGCCTCGTCCGCCTGCTGGCGTGTCGCCTCTGCGACCTCGAGCGCGGTCTCCGCCTTGTCGAGGGCCTGCCGACTTACGGCACCTCCCGAGAACAGCCGTCGGGCCCTCTCTGCGTCCCGTGCCGCATCCTCGGCCCGCTGCCCAGCAGATCGCAGGGCGGCCTGGGCCTGGGCGAGCTCGGCGGGACGGGCCCCGCGTCGGAGCTCGGTCAGGCGTGCCTCGGCGGCGTCGACCTCCGACTGGGCAGCTCGTCGCACCGCCTCGAGCTCGGCGACGTCGAGACGGGCGAGCTCCTGGCCGACATCCACCAGGTCGCCCTCCCGCACGCCGATGGTGGCCACGCGCCCGGCCACCTGGAAGCCGAGGTCGGCCTCCGTCGCTTCGACCGTCCCCGAGGCACGGATCGAGCCGGCTTCCCCGGATGATCGGCCGAAGGCCCACACGGCGACACCGACGACGACTGCGACGGGCACCACGATCATGAAGCGCTTGTTCATGGGACGGTCTCCAGGGCTGCGTCCAACCATTGCGGCGTCAGCGCGCCACGGGCGCGGGCTTCGGAAACGAGCGCGAGCACCTGGTCGTAGCGGGCCTGCGCATAGCCGGCACGGGCTTGGAAGAGGGCCGCCTCGGCGCGCAGGTAGTCCTGTTGGGAGCCGACGCCCGTCTCGAGGCTCAGCGCTTCGATGCGCGTCACCTCCTCCCACTGGCGCACCGAGGCGGACAGGGCCTCGGCGCGTGCCGCGGCGGCCGTCAGCCGGGAGCGGGCTTCGTCCACGGCTCCGGCGGCCTCCAGCTCCGCGGCGCGCAGATCTTGCTCTGCGGCCCGCAGCTCGGCCTCCGCACGGTCGATCGCGCCCGATCGGGCTCCGCCGGTGAAGATCGGCCACGACAGACGCAGGCCCGCCTGCCACTCCGTTACGAAGGTCCCCGCAGCGCTTCCATAGTTGAGGAGCCCGGTCGAGGCTCTCAGCGTCGGGAGTCGCGCCGAGCGCTCCTGATCCGAGCGGGCCCGGGCTGCATCCACGGCGCTCCTGGCTGCGCGGACGCGGGGGTCCTCCAGGTCGGCGGAGAGCGGCGCGACCGGCGCCGCGGCGACGTCCACGAGGGGTCGCCGGGCCAGGTCGGCGGCTTCCATCCCCAGGAGCCGCATCAGCGTTCGCTCGGCCAGCTCAGCTCGAGCATGCGCGGTGGACAGAGCCGCGCGCGCGTCGAGCTCGGCGGCTTCGGCGCGCAGCACTTCCACCCGGGCCGCCACGCCCTCGTCGAGGCGCCGCTGCGCCCGGTCGGACTCGGACTCGAGAGCCTCGACCTGGCGGCTCGCCGCCTCGAGGACTTCCCGGGCGGAGAGCACACCCAGGTAGGCGGTGGCGACCCCCTCGATCAGTGCTATCCGGGTCGACTCCTCCCGCATGGCGGACGCGGATGTGCGCGCACCGGCGCCGCGCGCCCGGGCGCCGCGCGCCCCTCCCTCGAACAGCGTGTAGTCGATGCCGAGCTGCGCCTGGACCAGGGTGCGGTCGAAGTCCGGCGGGTGCGCGGGGTCGAAGCCGTGCAGCGGCGCCACGACCATGGGCTCCTCGAAGCGAGTCAGACCCATGGTCCCGCTGACGGACGGAAGGTACGCGGCGTGCGCGGCCGATTCGTCCGCGGCTGCGGCGATCGTGCGGGCACCGGCGGCGAGCGGGGCGGGGTGGCTGGCCAGCGCAATCCGGGCAGCGTCCGGGAGTGTGAGCGTTTGACCGGCACTCGCCGTGGGCGTCGAGAAGGTCGCGATGAGCGCCACCAGAGGAGTCGTGAGCCTGGGCGCGACGCGGGGGACCATGGGGTACATCACTCGGCCTCCGGGCTGGCGAACGCGAGGCCCGAGCGGACGAAGGCCATGACGTGCGCGGCGGCTTCGGCCCGCGTCCCGGGGTCGCCCAGGTCGACGCCGCCCACCTGTCGGATCAGCGGCGCCATGAGGGTCATGTAGACGGGCTGCGAGACGACCGAGAGTGCCGACAGCAGGGGATGGCCAGGGCGCAGCGACCCGTCCGCCCAGCCTTCCTTCAGGATTCCGGTGATGTACATGGCGTTCCTCTGGATGATCGCGACGACAGCGTCGGGCGCAGGCCGGCCCGCCGCGACCTCCTGCAGCATCAGGCGCGGGAGGTCCGGGTTGGCTGCCAGATAGTCGAAGAAGACCTCCACCACGCACCCGAGCCGCTCGATCGGACGGCCCGCGCGCGCCGCGGCCTCACCCACCCGGTCGACGAGCGGCGTGAGCACATGGGTGAGCACGGCCTCGTACAGCCCG
Organism: Gemmatimonadota bacterium; assembly: GCA_003248075.1. Classification (GTDB taxonomy): domain Bacteria; phylum Gemmatimonadota; class Gemmatimonadetes; order Longimicrobiales; family Gaopeijiaceae; genus SZUA-318. Next base: position 58,834 of record QJYK01000321.1, read on the forward strand.
CGCTTCGAGCCGAAATGGTATGTGATGGCTCCCAGGTTGGTCCCGGCCTCGCGGGTGATGCGCCTCACTGACGCTCCGTCGTATCCGGAGTGCGCGAAGACCCGGCGCCCCGTGGCCACCAGGGCGGACCTCGTGTCCTCGCCCCGGCCGGGGGCCTTCGTCGGGGTCATGAACGCATCGCGTTGAGCCAGGGTGAATAATTCATACGTTCGTATGAATACCGGACGCGACCAATCACGTCAAGGGCCGCGCGCTCGATCCGTGGATTCTGCGCCTCGGGGGTTCGGAGGACGCCGGAGCCAGGTCAGCGGAGCCGGAGCCCCAGGACCCCGTGGCAGAGCGAGCAGCTCTCCACGGCCTGGGCGTAGGTCTCGACGCGCTGGCGAGGTGTCCTCGCGCTCCGAGCTTCCGCGCTCAGGGCATGGACGCGCCGCGCGAGCCGATTCGCCTGGTCGTTGTCGCCGAAGTCGGAGGGCGTGTCGAGGAGGCCGCCTGCGCCCGCTTCCCAGGCCAGGTCCGACGGTGCGAAGAGCCCCTCCCAGAGGTGATCGACCGCCCAGGCATGCCGGAGCATATGGGACGGTCCGCGGCCGGCGCGGGGCGGGGCGTCGTCCGTGGAGATCGACGGGCCGCCTCCGGTCGCCTCGTGGCAGGAGGCACACGCCAGGCCCATGCGCCCCAGAGCGCGGGCGATCTCCAACGGCTCGGTCTGATGCTCGATGACCCGGGCCTCAGTACGCATCCGTTCGAGGGACTCCTGGCCCTCCACGGGAATCGCTTCGTTACCATGGGTGGCCAGCCAGCGCGCGGGGCCACGGGTCGCGTCCAGGTCGCCCAGGATCAACGCAGACTGGATCTCGGCGACGCGGCCGAAATGTTCATACATGTGGTTGGGGGCGGTCTCCGCCGGATCGGGACCACCCGCACACGACCAAGACGCCAAGGAGCAAACGAGCGCGATCGCCCCTGGGGGTCGGAGACGGAAGCAAGGCACGAAAGACTCTCCTGTCGCGACTCCCGGCAGGTGAGGGAAAACCGGGACGTCGCGCTTCGTGCAGGAGGGCCGAGCGCCCATGGAAAGATAACAGCGCCGGACCGGCGGGCGGCAATGCCGCGACACGGCACATCACCCGGACATGGGAGTACGCCACCGGGAAGAAACGCGCCCTCACAAACCCGGGACCCGACGAGATGGTCGCCACACCCTCGACGATGACGCCCCTGGGCAGCGCGCTGCCCCACTTCACGCTCCCTGAGCCCTACTCCGGACGGAGGATCAGCGCTTCCGACTTCCAGAGCGCTCCAGGGCTGCTCGTCATGTTCCTCTCCAACCACTGCCCGTTCGTCAAGCACGTGGCCGGCGCGCTCGCGTCTTTCGGTCGCGAGTACCAGGGCAGGGGTCTCGCGATCGTGGCGATCAACGCCAACGACGTCTCTCGCTACCCCGACGACAGCCCGGACGCGATGGTCGGCGAAGTCGACCGTCGCGGATACACGTTCCCCTATCTCTTCGACGAGACCCAGGCGGTGGCGAAGGCGTTCGGGGCGGCGTGCACGCCGGACTTCTTCCTTTACGGTGCGACCGGCCGTCTCGTGTACCGCGGTCAGTTCGATGCCAGCAGACCGTCGCTCGACGTTCCGGTGACCGGAGCCGACCTGCGCGCCGCCTGCGACGCGGTGCTCGCTGGCGAGAGTCCCGACGCGGAGCAGATCCCGAGCATCGGCTGCAACATCAAGTGGAGGGAGGGTAACGCGCCCGATTACTTCGGGTGAGCTTGCGTGATCACATGACCCGAGGGGGAAACGACGAGCGCCACCGGACGTAGTTCCGGTGGCGCTCTACTGTCGCAGCCCGGCGCGACGGCCGGTACGGCGCGAACAGCGTTGGATCGGTTCGGCTTTAGGAGCCGCTACGGCGATCGCTTGCCCGTGCCAGGCTCGACAGGGTACTCGGACTAGACAAGGATCACCTCCTTTGTTCGGGTCGAATGCGGGCGGAGCACCGGCGGACTCGAGGTCCGCAGTCCACCGACGGGGGCCTCGGGGCCGAGCCGTCGGGGCCCAGGCCGAGCGCGTGTCCCGGCCGGTGCGGATGATAGAAAGTGCGAGGAGCGAATGCAAGGATGAAGCGCACCACATCTGGTGGCGGTCGGCGACGGCCGGCCCTTCATCTGGTGCTGGTGCTGGCGCTACCGGCGGCCTTCGCGGCCGGCGTCGGACAGGCCGACTGGCGGGTCCCGTTCGCGCGCGGCGAGCAGGCGCGTCGCGAGGGTGACCTCGAAACCTACGCTTCCTCCATGTCCGCCGCCGTGGAGGCCATGCCCGGCGGCCTTCTGAACCGACCCTTCGCCCAGTACCACGCGGCTCGCGCGAACGCGCTGCTCGGGCGGCGCTCCGAGGCCACCCGGTACCTGCGCATGGCCTGGGACGAGGGCATCGAGTCCTTGATGATCTCCTGGGCCGATCACGACCCCGCCTTCGACGCCCTTCGGGACGATGGGGCGTTCCGTGGGCTCATGGCGCTCGCGTCGGCGACCGACCTCGTGGTCGAGCCGCTGGCCGGTTCCACGTACCGCATCACCGGGGCCGGGGCGAACCTGGTCGCCTCGGTGGGCCCGGACGGGGCGCTTCTGGTGGACACGGGATACGGTACCGCCCTCGAGCCCATCCGACGCGCGCTGCGCTCGGTAGGCGCCGAAGCCGTGGACGTCCTGGTGCTGACCCACGCCCACGAAGATCACGTCGGGTCTGCGGCGGGGTTGGGAGACCATGCGGTCATCGTGGCCCATGGGGCGACGGCGAAGGCGATGGGCGAGCCCTCGGTGTTCATCGAGGGCGTCGAGCTCCCGCCGAAGCCGGCGTCGGCCCGCCCCGATATCGAGCTGTTGGGTGACACCGTCCTGAGGTTCAACGGCGAGGACGTGTGGATCCATCCGGTCCCCGCCCACACCGAGGGAGACCTGGCGGCATACTTCGCGTCGTCCGCGGTCCTGCACCTCGGCGACGCCTACCTGGGCGCGAACCCCATGATGTTCCCCGGCACCGCGGACCCGGACCGATTCCTGGACGATCTCGATCGCTTCCTGGATCGACTGGATCCGGGCGCGATCGTCGTCGGGGGGCACGACCCTCCCACCGACCTCTCCGCCGTGCGCCTCCAGATCGCCGAGACCCGCGCGTGCATGGACGCGGTCCGTGGCGCCGTCGAAGGGGGAAAGACCGCCGAGCAGATCGTGGAGGCAACCGAAGGCCGTTTCCCGGCCCCGTGGGTCGGCTTCTTCTACCGTCTGTTCACTCAGCCCGGCCCGGGTCGCTGACCCTCAGGCCTTCCGGTACGCGCGACGGAACAGCACGAAGGTGGCCGCGAGCGCGACCGTGATCCACAGCGCTCCCCAGGCCACGGTGGGCACGCCCGTGAGCTGGGCGAGCATGTGGGCGTCGGACTCCAGATTGGGGCGATCGAGCACGTCGCTCTTGATGTCGAGAATGGCGTACAGGCTCGACGTCAGCCCGAGGGTGAGGAGCAACGTCCGGTTGAGGCCGGCCGAGAGGCGTCGAGAGGCGACGGTGAGCGCGATCCCGAACGCGATGCCGAATACCACCCCGAAGGTGCTGCGGACGAAGAGCGCCGTCAGCGCCACCACCAGACCGCCGATCAGGCCCACGACGGCTTTGGAGGGAACGCGCTTGGCCCTCGCCGCCTCCGTGAGGGCCGCCCCCCAGCCCAGGCTACCGAGGTATCCGGCCGACAGGGTGAGGAAGGCGCTGCCGCCGGGGCAATAGCAGGCTCCGCCCTGATACGGGTCGAGCACGATCCGTTGGATCGAGCCACCCGTGGCGACGGCGACCATCGCGTGGCTCACCTCGTGGAGGAGCACGACGAAGATCTTGAGCGGGTACACGACCGGCGTGTCCCAGAGGAGCCAAAGGACGCCGAAGTACAGCGCGAAGCCTGCGAGGAATCGGACCTTTCGCCCGGTCGAGTCGGTCATCGATCTGGTTCCTGGGATGGCGGTTGAGGGACCCTACGGAGCATGGCAGGTAACGGTTTCCTCAGCCCCCCGGATCCCGCGCGGTGACGGCGTATCGGTGCTCCAGCAGACGCGCGAGCTCGGACAGCTCGTCCCTGACGATCACGGCGCTCTGGGCGGGGTCCCCCAGCGCCTGAAGCGCTCTCGCCGATACCGCGGCGATGGTCATTCTGCCCTGGAAACCCAGCGTCGTGGACCATCGGTACACGAGGTCGTCCCACCGTCGGACCAACCGCGCGCGCTCGGCCTCCGGGACCACGATCCCCCGGCGCTCGGCCTCGGCGAGCGCGACCCTTCGCCGCGCGAGCTCCAGTGCCGCGGCCTCGGTTGCATCGGCGTCACCGGAGCCCGGGGCGGCTGCCCACGAGGCCGGTTGAGTCGCTGCCCAAACCTCGAACTCCGCCGAGGTGATAGCCCGGCCGTCGTCGAGACCGACCAGGGTGTCCGCGGGACCGGCCACCCCCTGCGCCGACCGCACGATGGCCTCTTCGCGCGGGGTGAGCGTGGCGCCCCGTTCGCCGATCCACCGCTCCAACACCGGTCGGGGATCCTCGATCTGATCTGCGACCTCCCGAACGAGCGTGCTCCGGGCCTCCTCGAACGGGACGACGGCGCGATCCTCCAGCCGGAGGATGTGATAGCCGTACTGTGTCTCGGTGACCGGGCTCATCTCACCGGGATCCAGGGCTGAGGCCGCCGCCCAGAACTCGTCGACCCAGGCTCCCCTCCTTCCCGGGGTGAGCAGGCCCTGCCGGCCGGCTGCGCCGGGCTCCTCGGACAGGGACGCAGCGGTCTCGGCGAAATCCGCGCCGTCCCGGAGGGCGGCCAGGGCCCGCTCCGCCTTGGCCTTCGCAGCCGCGCGCTCTTCGGCGGTCCGCCAGCGCTCCGAGAAGAAGAGGACGTGGCGAACCGTGAGCTCGTATTCCGGGTCGGTCATGTAGCGGGCCCGCAGCACCTCATCGCTGACGCCGTTGGCTTCGAGTGTGAGCTCGGAGGCCAGCGCTTCGAGGATCCAGTCTTCCTGCCAGCGTCTCAACAACGGTGCTCCCAGCTCCGCCAGCGAGGAGTCGGCGACCGCGAGCCCCAGAGCAGTGACGTGTGCCAGCGCGCGCCTTCGGGCCGCCGTGAGCCCGAGTAGCTGGGCCTCGCGATAGGCCACGGGGCCTACGGTCAGGGACGGAGGCTCGTCCTTTCCGCACGCCGACAGAGCCAGGAGCAGGGCGAAGACGGGCTTGCGCATGACCCGGAAGGTGGTGGGATCGACCCCGTGCGCCAACTTGGCCATGGTGTCGACGGCGGCGACGATGCAGACTGTCTTCCGACTCGGGTCGTGGCATCCAGCCCCGACCGAACCCTGTCGGGAGGCGGCACCGTGGGGATCCTCTGGCTGATCGTTCCGGGATTCTTCGTGGGGTGGCTCTTCATCGACTGGATGCGCCGACCGTTCTCCGACGACGATGAGCTGCTGCGCAAGTGGATGCGCGAGCAGCCGGTGACGGTCATCGCCGCGTGCACGAGCATCGGGTCCATCGTGGTGTGGGGAGTCCTGACCATCGTCGGCGTCTGGTAACCCCGGCGGTGGCAGGGTCCTCCGGGGACACGCGCGGGACCCTGGGGCCCGTGTGGGAGACGTTCCGGGCGATCGCGTGCGTCGTCGTCCCGGCGTCGGAGGAGCTCGACGCCGACGGCTGGGCCGGGTTCGAGCGTATCGTCCAGTCTGCGTTGGCCGCGCGGCCCGAGGGGATACGCCGCCGGATCGTCCTGTTCGTACGCGCCCTCGACGCGATGGCGCGGCTGCGTCTGGGCTCGGGGCTCGCATCCGCAGAGCCCCTGGCGGCGCGTCGGTTTCTCGAGGGCATCGAGCGGTCCCGGGTGAGCTTGGTGCGGCGGGGATTCTGGGGCGTCCGTACGCTCGCGCTCATGGGATACTATGGACGCCCGGAGGCGGCCTCCGAGATCGGCTATGCTGCGCATCCGGATGGCTGGTCTGCCCGGGGGCTCAGCGCCGGGGCCTGGCCGACGAGGAGCGGTCAGGGCACGGCTGAACCGAACGTGATGGTGGCCGGAGACGAGGGAGAGACCTCCACCGATGCATGAGGTCGTGGCGGACGTCGTGGTCGTCGGGTCCGGGGCGGGGGGGGGGACCGTGGCGCAGCGCCTGGTGCCGCTGGCCGAGCGCGGGCGGAAGGTCATCGTGGTGGAGCAGGGACCTCGATTTCGGGACCGGGACTTCGACGGGAACGAGCTGCGCATGGCGCGCGCGCTGTACGCGGATGCGGGCGGGTTCCTCAACGAGGAGGGCACGCTCACCCTGGCTTTCGCGCGAGCCTACGGAGGATCGACCGTGGTGTACACGGGCACCTCGCTCCCGCCTCCGGAGCGCGTCGTGCGCCAATGGGCGGTTCCGGGTCTGGCGCACGACGACCTCGTTCGCCGGGCGCGGCGATACGTCGGGGAGAACAACGTCCACCTGCTTCCCGACGAGGAGATCAACGAGAACAACCGACTCTTCGTCGGGGGGTGCGGCGCGGCAGGTTACAGCGCCCACCAGTTTCCGGTGAACGTGAAGGGGTGTCGGGGCTCGAGCCTCTGCAACCTCGGCTGTCCCAACGGCGCCAAGCAGGGCACGCACAAGGTGCAGCTTCCCAGCGCCGAGGCCGCCGGGGTCGAGGTCGTCACCCGCGCCGAGGCCATCCGGGTGGAACCCGGCGCCGTGGTCGTCCGCGTCCACCCATCCGAGGTCGGTGGTCCAGGCACGCCTCCGGAATGGGAGCCGGGAAGCTATCGGATCCGCGCGCCGAAGATCGTCGTGGCCGGAGGAGCGATCGGCAGCAGCGCCCTTCTGCTCCGGTCCGGTCTTGGCTCGGGACTCCCTGTCCTTGGAAGGGGGCTGACGGTGCATCCGGCGCTCATCCTGGTGGGCGAACACGACCACGACGTCTCGAACGATGTCGGCCATCCCAAGAGCTTCTATGTGGACCGGGCCGCCGACGAGGGCTTCCTCCTCGAAACCTGTACGTACTTTCCGTTCGTGACGGCAAAGAGCCTGACCGGCTTCGGCCCGGCCCACGAGCGCTTCATGCGGGCGTTCCCACGCCTGCAGATGATCCTGGTCCTGGCCTGCGACCGCGCACTCCATCGCAACCGGGTGACCGTGGCGCGCGACGGGCGGCCGGCGGTCCATTACGCGTTCACGCCCGAGCTCGTGCGGCGGCTCGCCGCCGCGAACCGAGCCTCCGCGCGCATCTTCTTTGGAGCCGGCGCCCTTCGGGTGCATGCGCCTCTCGCGGACCCGCAGGTCCTCGATGCGAAGGATGCCCAGCGCGTCGACGAGCTGGTCGCGCCCTCCAACTTCCAGCCGGGGCGCTGCTCGGTCTCTGCGGCGCACCTCCAGGGTGGGTGCCGCATGGGGCTCGACGCGGCGGAATCGGTCACCGATTCCTGGGGGCGAGTGCATGGGCACCCGTGGCTTCGCGTGGCGGACGCGAGCCTCTTTCCCGATGCGATCCAGATCAACCCCTACCTGACCATCATGGCGCTCGCGGACCGGGTCGCCGAGGGGGTGCTGGCCGACATGTGACGCCCGACATTCCCAACGGGGGGCGCCCTACTCGCGCAGAGCTTCCCTAAGGCACCACCGCGGGGGGCATGGTCAGCAGGGCGGCGTACAGATCGATGGCGTACCAGAGGTTTCCGATGCGCAGATTCTCGTCGGGCGCGTGCTGATTGTCGTCGTGGTTCGCGACCGGGACGTTCACGGCCGGCCGGCCCAGGACGTCCGTGAACAGATACAGGGGAAGGGAGCCGCCCATTCCGGGGAGCAGCACGAGGCTCCCGGGCCCGAACGCACGATCGGCCGCGGCTTGGCCGGCCCGGATCACCTGTTGAACGAACGGATCGCCCATCGTCGTCCTGGCGGCGGGGTATCCGCCGCCCCCGGTGACCTTGGCGATGCGAGCATGGGCGAGCCGGGTCTCCAGGTCCGGATCTTCTCGGACGATGTGGAACCCCTGACCTCGAATGTGTCGCTCGACCAGCTCCTGCATCCGAGCGGGGTCGTTTCCCTTCACCAGGCGAATGCCGATGGAGGCCGTTGCGGTGCTCGGGAGCACGTTGCGGGCGAGCGCACCCGTGTTCCCGGACGTGATGCCCCGGATGTTCAGCGCCGGGAGCAGGAGGCGCTCCGGGAGGGTCGCGGGCTCACCCTCGCTGTGCGCCAGGCCGAGCTCGCGCTTCAGCTCCTGGTCGTACGGGGGGAGGGCGTCGAGCGCGGCGCGCTCCTCGCGGCCCAGCGGCTCGACCGAGTCGTAGAACCCTTCGATGAGGACGTTGCCGTCCGCGTCCTGCATGGACGCCAGGAGGTGGGCCAGCACGTTACCCGTGTCCGGTGCCCAGTTGCCGTAGTGGCCGGAATGGAGGTTACGGGTCGCCCCGAAGACGGTGACCTCCATGCCCATCGATCCACGCACGCCGAAGGTGAGCTGCGGCCGACCGCTCTGGTGGACGGGTCCGTCGAAGAACAGCCAGACATCGATCCGGTCCAACCGTTCGCGGTAGGCGTCGAGGTACGACTCCAGGTGGTCCGAGCCCGCCTCCTCCTCGCCCTCGAAGAAGAAGACGAGGTTGGAGGTGGGGCGAACACCGTGCTCGCCGAACGCCTGCAGCACGGGGAGCAAAGCCGCGATCGGAGCCTTGTCGTCTCCCGCCGACCTCGCGTACAGGCGCCACTCGGGATCGACCGCCTGACCGTCCGCCGGAAGCGGGATCGGCTTGCCGCCCACCTCCATGGACCGGTCGTACAGCGTCGGCTCCCAGGGAGCATGGGTCCAGTTTCCGGGGTCCGCCGGCTGTCCGTCGTAATGGACATAGATGCCCAGCGTGCGGGTCGCCCCGGGCACGTTCAGCTCCCCGTACACGATCGGGGGTGCGCCGTCGAGCTCCAGAAGCTCCGCCTCCACGCCCACAGCCTCCAGACGTTCACGCACATATGCGGCCGTCCGACGGACGGCCGGCGCGTCGGAGGCGACGTTCGCATAGGACAGCAACTCGGAGAACTCCCGCAGGATCGCGGGCTCGTGGCCCTGGCGCCATGCGCGCGCTACGTCCGCGCCTTCCTGCCCCGCGGCGGGTACCGAAGCGGTCAGGGCAGCGACGCAGCAGGCTCCGACATACGAGATCCTCGGGCGTTCCATGACGCTCATGCTCCTCCGGATTTGGATTGCGCCAATCGGTGGCGCCGGGCGCGTCGGGTCAAGGTCCTTCAGTGGCACTTCGCCGCCGTTCCTCCCATCTTTGTCATCGGGGAGACACACGCTCGCCGACCGCCCGGGCCGGCGAAGCGCCAGCCAAATACACCATCCTCTCGCGGGAGCTCTTTTTGTCGTGAGGACATGTCGGGTCTGAGCTGGATCCTTCTGGTGGAGGACGAGGCCGATCAACGGACCCTGATCCGGGAAGCCCTGGATCGCGTCGCGCCCGGCGTCACCCTGCACTCCGCCGTCGATGGGGCCGAGGCGATGGGTTGGCTCAGACGCCGCGCTCGCTCGCCCATGGAGGTCCGCGGCGGGCTCGTCATCCTCGACCTGGGGCTACCTCGCGCGTCGGGCTTTCAGGTCCTCGAATGGATGCGTGAGATGCCGCCGCTCGTGCGGCTCCCTGTCGTCGTGCTCACCGCCTCGGAGAACCCGGTGGACGCGGATCACGCGTTCAACCTCGGGGCCAGGGGGTACTTCCAGAAGCCGGCGGACTTCCGGAGGTACCTGGAGATCTTCCGGAGGGTTTTCCGCGTGACAGGACGAGCCCCGTTGGGTCACCTGCCCGCGTCACCCCCTGTGGCGTGAGGCACCGGAGCCCGCGCTCCTAGGGAGCGGTGAGCTCCGGGGGCACGAAGTCCCGGATTCGTGCGAGAACGAAGACCGCCCAGACGGCGATCGCGAGGCCGATCACGATCCACGTGGTACGTCGACTGAGACGTACCGCCTGGATTCGCCTCAGCATCGAGGCCGCCACTGTGGAGTCCGTCCAACGGTCTCGCGACCCCAGGGACCGGCGGCAGACGTGGATTTCGCTGCGTCGACGCAACAGGAGTTGCACGAAGCCAACATTCTTGCGACGTTGCGTCTCCACATCACTGAATGGTCGGTTCCTCGAGAACGAACCAGAACCGTGTCCCCACGTCCGGAGCCGTCTCCCATTCGAGCTCCGAGCCCATGCCGCGCACCAGCCGTCGGGCGATATTGAGCCCGACCCCGCTCCCCGAGAAGAACTGTCCCTGCTGGTCCGCCCGCTTCTTGAAGGGCTGGAACAGGTCGTCCTGTCTCTCGGGGCTGATGCCGCGTCCGGTGTCGCGCACGAAGAACTCGAGCTGGCGCGACCGGCGCTGCACGCCGAGCTCGACGTAGCCCTGGTCCGTGAACTTGAGGGCGTTCGAGGTGAGGTTGAGCAGCACACGCCCGAGCGCCAGCGGGTACCCGTAGGACTTTTCGTACTCCTCGACGCTCACGCGCAGCTCGATGCGCTTCTCCTCGGCCATCGGCCTGAGCAGATCCTCGACCCCCTGGAAGACCTCGGCAAGCGCGTACGGCTCCCGGTCACCTTCTATGAGGCCCCGGGCGTCCCGGGCCAGGTCGACGATGTCGGAGGAAACGGACGCGAGCCCGAGTGCCGCGCTGTAGATGAGGCCGAGCTGGCTCCGTTGCAGCTCGTTCACCGGGCCGCTGTGGCCGGCGCGAAGCGCCTCGGACAGGAACAGGATGGAGGTGAGCGGCGACCTCAGGTCGTGGGCGACCTCGACCAGGAGCTCGAAGGCGTCGGGCTGTGACATCCGCGTCTCCAGATCCTCCGAGCTCACCCCGGCCAGCGTGCAGCGGACGGAGCGGAGGGCCCTCAGCACGTCCAGGGCCGCCTGCGGGTCCGACGTCACATCGCCTGCGATCACGGCGTCCACGAGGCCGTCGATCAACCTGAGGTGCACCGAAGGCCCCACCAGCTCCGTCGCCTCGAGGCCCGACCTGGTCCCCTCGAGCACCCGGGCGACGCACTCGAGGAGGTGCTCGAGGGCTTCCGTCGCTTCGCTCTTGGACCAGGGACCGGTGCCGTCGAGCAGCGGGTCGAGGCGACGCGCGACCTGGGCGCCCGCGGCTCGTAGCGTCTCCGCCGAGGGGTCGGAGGGTCCGACGCCGGGCTGCGCCGAGACGCTCATCCCGAGAGCGCCTCCTCGTCGGGCGAGCCCCCGTGGACGAGGTTGTCGCGGCGTGTCCCGTGCTTCTCCATGAGACGGTAGAGCGTCGTGCGATCCACACCCGCCATGCGGGCCGCGTCCGAGATGTTCCCCGCCGCGGCCTGCACGATGTGCTTCAGATACGCGGTCTCGAACTCACCGAGCACGTGCTCCCGGGCCGAGTGATAGTCCAGGTTCATCACCGCGGCGCCGAAGATGGGACCGTTCCCGTAGCCGTCGGCGCCATGGTCGTCGATGAACGGGATCTCGTCGGGCTGGATCTCCGCGGCCGGCGACACGAGCACCACCAGGTGCTCGACGACGTTCCGCAGCTCCCGCACGTTGCCTGGCCAATGCGCCTGGACCAGCGTCCGCATGGCCTGGTCGGAGAAGCGAGGCGCCGGGGAGCTCGGGTCCCGGTGCAGACCCCAGAACTCCTGAAGGAACCGTTCCGCGAGGAAGGGGATGTCCTCGGGGCGCTCGCGCAAGGGCGGGATATGGATGGGGACTACGCGCAACCGGTAGTGGAGGTCCTTGCGCAGCACGCCCTCCCGGATCGCCTGGATGGGATCGCGGTTGGTCGCGGCGATGAATCGGACGTTCACGACGGCGTCGGTCTTGGTGGAGCCCACGCGGCGGACGACCCCGTCCTGCAACACCCGGAGCAGCTTCGCCTGCGTGGGGAGGGGGAGCTCGGTGAGCTCGTCGAGGAAGAGCGTCCCACCGTTGGCCACCTCGAGCAGCCCCTGCTTTTCCCTCACCGCTCCGGTGAAGGCACCCTCGACGTGACCGAACATCTCCGACTCGAGCAGGGTCTCCGGGATGGCCGCACAGTTCACCGGGACCAGCTCGCGGCTGCTACGCCGACTGTTGCGGTGGATGAACTGCGCGATGACCTCCTTGCCGGCGCCACTCTCTCCCGTGATGAACACCGACGCGTCGGTGTTGGCCACCTTCTGAGCGATCTCGATGACGCTGCGAAACGCCCTGCTCTGACCGAAAAGAAGCGCTTGGTCGTTGACGTCCTGGGGGAGCGTCCGCGTCGGCCGCTGGGGGCGCCGGCTCTCCCTCGCCACCACCACCGCATGGGCCGCCCGTCCGACCAGCACCTGGAAGTGCGTCGCGGAGAACGGTTTGGGGAGGTAGTCCCAGGCCCCCTCGCGCAGGGCGGTCACGCTGGACTCGACGCTGGGATTGCCCGTCATCACGATCGCCAACGAGTCGGGGCTCGCCTCGAGGGCCGCGCGCATGATCTCGAGCCCCGAAACCTGAGACATGTACAGGTCGATCAGGAGGATGTCGAAGCGACGGCGCTTGACGAGACGGACGGCCTCGTCGCCCTTTGCGCAGACGGTGACGGGGAACCCCTCGGCGGTCAGGAGCGAAGCGCAGCTTTCCCGCAACGAATGCTCGTCATCCACGATGAGGAGCTGGATCGTTCCTCTCTGGGCGGCATCGACGGAGATCAGCTCCTGGTCCGGCGAGGGCTTGGAGGCGAGGCCACCCGCCCTGTGGTCGCTGTTTCCGGATGCGGATCCCCGACGGGCCGTCCAGGACTGTCCCGACATTCGCGTAAACCTTTGTGGATAGAAGCGTTACGCCACAGTGTTGGCGGAACGCCACAGTGACGGGTCCTGTGCGCGGGGCATCGTGCAGCGATCGTGCGTCGTTCCAGCCGCTGTTCCAAGATTCCGCCGGTTGTTGCGTCGACGCAAGTGTCTCGGAGCCCGTCTCGTTGAATCGTGACAACGGTGTGAGGACTGGTCGCCACACCGTGGGAGCGGATCGGGGGCTGGGGCGTGGCTCCGAGGCCTCAGGAATGGCGTAAGGGCGCTACGCCCGGAGCGGGGCAGGGTGTTGCGACGGGGGATCGGTCCGAGCGGGGGCTCAGGCTTCGTAGGCGCGGACCCTGAAGCCGGCGATATCAGCCTGGGCGCGCCGGAGGGCCATGGTGGCCTTGAAGAGGAGATCCTCCGGGCTCACCGACTCGGTGCCGGCGGTCGCGTAGAAGCCGGCCCGCAGCTTCAACTCCGCGGCCGGGAGCGAGGACGCGTCCTCCTCCGGGTGCGCGGCCTCCTGGATCACCTCCAGGACGCGGTCGGCGAGCCTGAGGGCGCCTTCCCGATCCGTGCCCGGCGCCACCACCACGAACTCCCCCGTACCCAGCCGACCGATCGTGTCGGACAGGCGGGTCACCGAGCGAAGCGCCCACGCCATGCCTCGGGTTCGCTCCCCCGATGCGGGCTCGGCCTCTTCAGCGTTCTCGGCCTGGACGGGTTGCCCGGCCCACTCGGGGCCGAACGCGATACAGGCAAGAGGACGGTCGTAGCGGATCGCGTCGGCGCTGATCTCCGTGGCCCGGCGGAGCAGGCCCCGGACGTTGTAGACGCCCGTCCCCGGGTCGGTGAGGCCCTCTTCCCGGACGCGGTCGGCCTCGTGCTTGGCACGCACGAACGTCTCCATCCGGATCACGAGCTCGCCGGGATCGACGGGGTGCCTCAGGACGTCCCATACGCCGGCGCTGAGCGCCTCGAGTCGCTCCTGGCGCCCCACGGTGCCGGCGCTGACCATCAGGAGGGGCGTGACGTCGTCCACGGTCGGGGCCTGGCGGAGCTGCCGGGCGAGGTCGATTCCGTCCATGTCCGGGAGGTGGAAGTCGATGATGACCACGTCCGGGCTGACCTTGCGCACCAGCTCCAGCGCCTGCTGGCCCGTGTACGCCTTGAGGACCACGTGTCCTTTGGGCCGGAGGATGCTCTCGATCGACCGGGAGGTCCACTCCTGGTCGTCGACCAGCAACACCAGCGGAGTCAGGGACTGGCGATCAGCGCTCATCTGCTCCCAGATGTTGAGGACGGCCGAAGGCCGAGACTGTGGATCGAGCTCCCCGGGGTCGTGGTCCATGCCTCCGGCACCGCTGCACGAATCGTGCTCGGCGAGGGGCGTCCAACCACGGGCCCGTCGAGCAGGCTATTCCATCCGTAACGACTTGGCAATATTGACGTTCCGATCTCCGGGGACAGGGCCGTCGGACCCCCCGGGGTGTTGCGCGATCCTGTTGCGATGTGGCACGGCCGCCATACCCTCGCGACCCCTCGATTTCCGTCGTCTCTCCCCACGGGGCCACCGCGGCTCACGACTTCCCGTGCGACCGTGAGGCCATCGCTGCAGCGATCGCCTTCGTGAGCTGTTCGGCGTTGAACGGCTTTCTCAAGACGTGCTCGGCCTCGTTCAGCGCGCTGCTGAGGATGGGATCGACGTCGGCATACCCCGTCGTGAAGACGACGACCATTTCGGGATGGGTCTCGTGAAGGCGCTGGGCCAGCGTCGCACCCCACCCGTCGGGGAGATTGACGTCCATCAGGAGCACGTCGATCGGATCGGCGTAGACCTCGGCGAGCCTGGACGCCTCTTCTGCGGAGGCTGCTTCCAGGACCATGTGTCCGCGCTTTCGGAGGATAGCGGAGTAGACCCCGCGCACGCTGTCGTCGTCGTCCACGAAGAAGACGACGGCCTCCCTGCTGTCAGCGCTCATCGGGCCGAGACGAGGCCAAGGAAAGGTCTCCGACTTTCGAAATTGTCGTTCGCCGGTCAACCGGCCGGAACCGCGGTCGCTCGAATCTGATGGAGTGTGGCCCGCTTCGCAATACATATGTTTACGCTGCGTGCGCGCGGCCGCTGCGGACCGCAGCCAGGTCGCAGTCCGACCTCGGCATGGATCGTGCTATTTTGGGCCTCTCGGACCATCCCCCCAGGGTCGAACTCGGAGCGGCTGTCCCCCAAGTCGACCGGTCTCCGCGTGACAACGCCCCGCCGTTCCGTGGCGAAGGGCCTTCCAAGGTGTTGCACGCACACGACAGTCGGATTGCACACCTCCGACACCGAGGCCAGAATGCGCCCCACATCCCTCGCCGCGAGCGCCGCCGTCGTGAAGTCCCAGATCGGCGCCGCCGCGGAACGTCCCGAGTGGGCCACCGCGCGCGAAGCTTCCGCCGCTGCGCTTCCGCTCGTTCAGTGGTTCGAGGCCACGACTGCCGCGGATGCCTCTCGCGTGGGCGGCAAGGCAGCGTCGCTCGGGGAGATGTACCGGGCGCTGGTCGGACGCGGCGTACGGGTCCCCAACGGTTTCGCGACCACGGTGGATGCCTACCGACTCTTTCTCCAGACCGAGATCACGGACGCCGGCCGCGATGCCCTCGGAGAAGAGCTGCGGGCCTACGGTCCGGGTCTGTCCCGGGCGGGGACCCTTAGGGAGCTGCTGGCGGCCATCTTCGAGACGGCCGACGTGAGGGACGGCCTGGATCTCCACGGCCGGACGGCTCTGGCCCGAGCCGTGATCCTCACGGCGTCCATCCCGACGGCGGTCGAGGGGGCCTTGCGGCACGGCTATGGTGAGCTGGCCAGCCAATACTCCGAGGACGTCGACCTGGCGGTGCGCTCGTCGGCCACCTGCGAGGACTCCGAGATGGCGTCCTTCGCCGGCCAGTACGAGTCGTACCTGAACGTGCGTGGGGTTGAGGGCCTGCTCGACGCCTGGCGCAAGTGCTGTGCATCGGCGTTCACCGAGCGGGCGGTCGCATATCAATTGGGGCGGGGAATGGACCCCATGGAGGCCGCGCTGGGCGTGGTCGTCATGAAGATGGTCCGCTCGGACATCGCCACCTCGGGGGTGATGTTCACGCTCGACCCCGATTCCGGGAACCGCAACGTCATCCACATCACGTCGGCGTATGGACTCGGAGAGCTCGTGGTGCAGGGCAGCGTCTCGCCCGACACCTTCGTGGTCTGGAAAGAGGGCGTTCGGCGCGGTCGTCGGGCGGTGGTTCACCGCGTTCTCGGCGCCAAGGACAAGAAGCTCGTCTACGCCATCCAGGGTGGAACCGCGACCGAGAGCGTGGATGTACAGTCGAGCCGTCAGCGGCAATGGTCGCTGTCGCGGGCCGAGGCGGTGGAGCTGGCGCGCATGGCGCTCACGATCGAAGAGCACTACGCCCAACCGATGGACATCGAGTGGGCCAAGGATGGTTACTCGGGACAGCTCTTCGTCGTGCAGGCGAGACCCGAGACGGTGCACTCGGCCAACGGCAAGGCCGCGACCATCGAGACGTTCCGCATGGATGCGGCGCTGCTGAAACGGCTGCGCTCGGACGGTAGCCTCTTGCTCACGGGCCACGCGGTGGGAAGCAGGATCGGCCAGGGTCGGGTCCGCAGGTACCGTGACTACGAGCAGGTGATCGAGCGCAAGCGAGCTTTGCGGGCCCGGCTCGGGGCCGGCGAGCGCCTGGAGGACATCCCCGTCGAGGAGCACGTGTTCGATCCGGGCGATGTCCTGGTGACCGAGCTGACCACGCCCGACTGGGAGCCCCTGATGAAGGACGCCTCCCTGATCATCACGGAGAAGGGCGGACGTACCTCGCACGCCGCCATCGTCGCCCGGGAGTTCGGGATCCCCGCGATCGTCGGGTGCTCGGATGCCACCAGGGTGCTGACTCCCCTCATGGAGGTCACCGGGACGTGCGCTGAGGGGGACGAGGGTCTGGTCTTCCGCGGCATCCAGCCCTTCGACATCGACGAGGTCGAGCCCGCGGCGCTTCCGGAGCTCGAGACGAAGGTGAAGCTGAACGTGGGTTTTCCGGGCAAGGCGCTGCAGGACGCGATGCTGCCCTCGGACGGCGTCGGACTGGCCCGGCTCGAGTTCATCCTCACCGCCCAGGTCGGGATCCACCCTCTGGCGCTGGCCTGCTACGACGAGCTCCGCGACTACGTCGCGGACGGCACGATCTCCCCCGCGCTGGAGCCCATCCGCGAGCGGCTCGAGGCCGAGGACCCCCACGAGCTCGTCACCCTGCTCGGGGCGATCGAGCGGCGAACCCCCGGCTACGGCGACCGTCGGAGGTTCTTCGTCGATCAGCTGGCGCACGGCGTGGCGCTCATCTGCGCGGCCTTCTATCCCCGACCGGTCCTGGTCCGGCTCTCGGACCTCAAGTCCAACGAGTACCGGGACCTGCTGGGCGGTCGACTGTTCGAACCCCAGGAGGAGAACCCGATGATCGCGTGGCGAGGCGCGTCGCGGTTCGTGGACCGTGCCTTCGCGGGCGCCTTCGAGATGGAGTGCGACGCGCTTCGCATGGTTCGCCAGACCCTGGGTCTCGACAACCTCCAGGTGATGGTCCCCTTCTGCCGCACCCCGGAGGAGGGGGCCCGAGTGGTCGAGGTCCTCGACCAGCACGGGTTGTCGCCCAAGGCCGGCGTGCCCCTCTTCCTGATGGTCGAGCTCCCGTCGAACGTCCTGGACTCCGATCGTTTCATCGACGACATGGAGCTCGCCGGTGGATCGATCGGCTCCAACGATCTGGTGCAGACGGTGTACGCCGTTTCCAGGGATGATCTCGAGCATTACGAGCCCGCCGTCGACGCCCGCTCGCCCGCGGTCCAGATGCTGATCCGTCAGGGCGTGGAAGCGTTTCGCAGGCGCGGACTCGAGATCGGGATCTGCGGTCAGGCTCCCTCGGACTACCCCGAGGAGGTACCCGCCTTCCTGGTGGAGTGCGGGATCAGCTCGATCTCGGTCACGCCGGACACACTCCTACGGGTGCGTGTGGCCGTGGCGAGGGCGGAGAAGAGGCGCGCGCTCGGCGTCAGTACGGCTGCCGGAAGGGACGGGTGACGAGGAACAGGATCACCACGCCCACCACCACTGCGAGCCAGTGCTGCCGGGTGAGCCGGAGTACCTGCTGGCTCACCCGCGTGAGCTCGATCATGATGTCGTTCGCGGAGCTGTACTCTACGGCGGCCTGAACTATCGCGAGGTGGATCGCCACGGCTCGTCTCCAGCGCGGATGGGCCCGATTCGTCCCCAATCATACGCGCAGGACGCTCGCCTCGGCACATCAGCCGATCGATTCGCGAGGGTACAGGTGTACGGTACAAAGCGCCTGCCTACCCAATCGTTTGTGCTGGAAGCATTTGCGCTAGGTCGGCCGCAGTACTGCCTCGCGCACTCCTCGAAGGGGATGACTGGCGGCAACCGGTCGGGCCGGCCTCCGCGGGCTACGGATTCAACCGGCCGGGGCGATGTGGAAGGCCTCGCGGAGGCTCACCCGCCTCCTGGAAGACCTCCATCGACACGTCGGTCCACACCCGTATCGGCCCGTCCGTCCCCTGGCGTAGGCGAGCCGGCTCTTGACGAGGCCGAAGCCCCGGACAGTGTGGAGGAAGGGTCTCCCGATGGGGCTTGCCGGCCCTGGACCGCCTCGCCGCACACCCGATCGACCGCCGCGGCGATGTCCCGCCCGGCGACGGAGCCGCCCTCGAAGTATTCGGTCTGCAGGGTCTCCACCACCCAGTCCAGGAGCCTCTGTCGATCCCCTCCCCGCTTCCACAGAACGGCCACCTCCGCGCAAAGGGCCTCCGCCTCCAGCGTCAGCCGCCCCTCGGGCGTGGCTGCGCGCCGGGCGTAGGCCGTCGCACCCAGCGTCCGACACTGTACGGCGTGGACCCCCTCGTGGATGTACGTCTGCTCTTCCAGCTCAGGCCTCAGGTCCTCACGGAATCGCTGGAGCGGACCGATTCCCGGAAGACACAGGGTGGCCGCGTCGGCCTCGGAAGGAATCGGGAGCAGGTAGAATACGGCCGGCACGAGGAGGAGCACGCTCGCGGCCCCGGTCAGCAGCAGGCCCGCGCCCGTCGTAAGGACGCGCCTGAGCGTGGGCCGGACGAACCAGGTCCGTTCCTGACCCACCTCATTCCCGCTGGGGGCCGGGGTCAGGCGCATGGGGCTTTCTCCGAGATCCGCGTGCGGGAACACTCCTGGTCGCACTCGTACGTCTGGAAGTTCGAGGCCAACCCTCCCGACGGAGCGGAACCCAGGCCTCGCAACGTTTTCCGGGGCACCAGCGGTCTGAGGTTGTGCTGCGGACGGGTCAGCGCTGCGGCCCAGACGCAACACGCCGAACGCCGAGACACGACTCCGGCAACGACCTGTGATCTGGGCTCCCCCAGCCTATAGGCTGCTGGGCACGCCGCGTCATAGCCCCGGATCGGCCTCGTCCGAGCGACCGGAAGCCGTCCGGGGCCTGGTCGTGTCACGGGGCTTCGGCCA
>QJYK01000030.1 GCA_003248075.1 Gemmatimonadota bacterium
GTTCGACGCGTTCGGGATGGCGATGTCCTTGTCCGTCTCGAGGTCCAGGACATGGAGCTCGGGCTTGGCCTCGTCGGTGGCGACGTTGGTGAAGCGAACCACCCACGTGACCCAACGTCCGTCGCTCGAGATGCTCTCGTCGCCCAGGGTCCGCCAGCGGCCATAGTCGCCCACCGATAGGACCTTCTTCCCGGAGTCGGGGAGTGGCGGGGCGGCCGCGGCGGTCGGGCTCGGCGCCTGAACGGCCGCAGCCGGAGGCGCGCCGGCCAGGGCAGCCAGGGATCCCACGAGGATCGTGGGAAGGAACGCGAGGCGGGCAGACGGTCGGTGAGGGAGAGCGCTCATGACTGATCCGAGGCTGGGCGTCGTCGGGAGCGGTCAAGATAGGCCGGACTACCGCCCGTGCCGAGCCACCTCCCGAAGGAGCGTCACAGCCTCTCCACGAGACGACAACCGCCCCGCCTTGCCCTGGAAGATCCGACCGGACCCACCACCCCGTCCCCCCAACAGCTCCGCCACCCTGGGTCCGACGGTCGTCGCGTCCAACCCTGCCCCCTCTCCGGCCGAGAGGAGGAACACGCCGCGCTCCTCCTCTCCCGCGGTGAGGAGCAACACCCGGTCCGGGGCCAGCCGGGCCGTCTCGCGGGCGACGCGCTGCAGAAACGGGAGTGCGCGCTCCGGCCAATGCGCATCGAGGACCGTGCCCTGACGGGCCGTCAGCGCCTCCGCCGATGCGATGGCCAGCGCCTCCTCGAGATCGCGGACGGAACGCTCCGCCTCCCTGAGCTGCTCCAGCTTGGAGTCCAGCCTCGCGACCAGCTCGTCGTCCGACGCGCCCAGGAGCGCGCGGAGCTCGGCATTGCGTATATGGTGCTCCCCATGGAGTCGTCGGAGCCGCGCCCCGGCCACCCAGGAGAGGCGCGTGCCCCCCCGCATGCTTTCGGCTTCCAGCAGCCTGAGCGCCTCGATCTCGGCGGTGGACGCGCAATGCGTCCCGCCGCACGTGTTCAGGTCGAGGCCCTCGATCTCGACCAGGCGGACGTCGCCGGTGTGGCCCTGGGGGAGGCCCCGTGAGCGGACCTCCAGGGCTTCGTATTCCGCTCGGCTCACCCGACGCGCCGTGACGGACCGGGCTGCACGGATCTCGACGGCCACCGCCTCCTCGAGCTCGACCAGTTGGAGGGTGTCCACCTCGGGCGCGTCGACCTCGATGTCGCAGCTCCGCTCTCCCAGATGAAAGGCGGTGGTGTGCCAACCGAAGGCCTGCTCCGCCACCGCCGTCAGCACGTGCTGCCCCGTGTGCTGCTGCATGTGGTCGAAGCGGCGGGACCAGTCCAGCTCCACCCGCACCCGCCCGGACGGGACCGAGTCGGCCAGCACGTGCCGGATCATGCCGTCCACCTTCTGGACGTCCAGGACCGCGACGCCGTCCACGGTCCCGCGATCGGCCGGCTGGCCGCCTCCTTCGGGGAAGAGAACGGTGTCGGCCAGGACGACGAACGGACGCCCCGCTTCCTCTCCGGTGGCGACCACCTCCGTGTCCAGGCTCGTCAGCGTGGGGTCACGTTCGTAGGCATGGATCTCGGCCACGGGTGCCACCTCACTCATCGATGTGTCCTTGGCGCGACGTCGCTCGACGTCACGCTCCGCTCGTGACCGGGATCATGCACGCCCAGGATCATGCCGATCAACCAGGCCGAGCCCGGCACGAGAGAACGCCGCGGCTCCGCCTTGCTGCATGCGAGCCCCGGGCGTACGGTGAGGCGCCAATCGCCATCCACGGTGGTTCGGCCCCGCCCCGTCGCGAGCCCCACTGTCCATGAATCGCCCGTCGTTCCTCGATGAGCTCAAGCGCCGCAAGGTCGTGCGCGTGGCCATCGTCTACGGCGCCGTGGCCTGGGCGGTTCTGCAGGTCGCCGACATCGTCCTCCCGGCCCTCGCGCTTCCCGAGACGATCCTGACCGGGCTGGTGGTCGTGCTGGCACTGGGCTTCCCCGTGGCCCTGGGGCTGGCCTGGGCCTTCGACGTGACACCCGAGGGGGTCAGGCGGGCCGATCAGCCGGCGACGAGCGACGAGGCGGGCACGGCCGACGCCCCGACGCCGGCGCACCAATGGGTCGGCGGGAGGACCCTGGTGGTGGCCGGCGCCCTCGTGGTGATCGCCTACATCGCGGGGCGCGTGACCGTCCGTCCCGGCGATGCCGGTCTCGACCGCATGGCCGTGGCCGTCCTTCCCTTCGAGGCCCGCGGCGGCGTGGACGACGTCGGCTTCGTGGCCGGGGTGCACGACGACATCCTCACCCAGCTGAGCCGCATCGACGCCCTCCGGGTAACGTCGCGGACCTCCGTCGAGGCGTACCGGGAAACCACGAAAAACGTCCGCGAGATCGCCGCCGAGCTCGGCGTCGGGTCCATCCTGGAAGGAGGCGTGCAGCGCGCGCCGGGTCGGGTGCGCATCAACATGCAGCTCATCGACGGGGCCACCGACGAGCACCTCTGGGCCGAGACGTTCGACCGGGAGCTCACGGCGGAGAACATCTTCGCCATCCAGTCGGAGATCGCCCGTGCGGTGGCGCAGGCGCTGGAGGCCACCCTCACCGCAGACGACGAGGCCGACCTCGCGGCGGTGCCCACCCGTGATCTGGAGGCCCTGGACCTCTACCATCGGGCCCGTCAGCTCATCGACGACCTCCGCTCCGCGACCAACCTCGAGGCGGTTCGGGTCCTGGAGCAGGCGTTGGCGCGAGACCCCGGGTTCGTCGCCGCATGGCGAGAGCTGACCCGG
The DNA here is from genome assembly GCA_003248075.1 of Gemmatimonadota bacterium. GTDB lineage: Bacteria > Gemmatimonadota > Gemmatimonadetes > Longimicrobiales > Gaopeijiaceae > SZUA-318. Next base: position 2,786 of record QJYK01000030.1, read on the forward strand.
GCCCGGAGCTGGCTCATCCGGCAAGGGGAGGAGAGCGACACGCTCCCGTCCCGGCAGGCCATGGAGCGGACCGTCGGTTTGGCGCCCGGGAGCGTGGACGCGGCCCTCGCCGAGGGGTATTACCTGTACTACGCCCGCGGTGATTACCGTGCCGCCCTGGCGGCCTTCCGCCGGGCCGCGGCTGGGCAGTCGGGGGACGCCGACCTCTCCTTCGCCGTCGCCAACGTGGTGCGCCGCCTCGGAGCATGGGACGAGGCAACGGAGTTGTACAATGAGGTGGTCCGCAGGGAGCCGCGCAACGGACGGGCCTATTACGACGTGGGGTGGCAGCACAAGCTCTTTCGGGATTGGGACGAGGCCGAGGCGGCCTACCGTCGGTTCCAGGAGCTGATGCCCGAGGAGGACGTGGTCGTTGCCGACCTGATCGACGTGGCTCTGGGTGCGCGGGGCGACACGGCAGGTGCCCGGGCCCTGGTCGGCCAATGGGACGAGGTCGAGGATGGTGAGGGGGTGGCGGCCGTCTATTCGGCGCAGCTCATGTACTTCCACCGTGATCGGAGGGCGCTCGCGGTGCCCGTGCCCGCTTCGGCGCGGGCTGACGTGACGTTCTCCCTGTACACCATGTACCCCGATGGACCCGTCGATCTCTGGCGGGCGCGCCAGGCCTGGATCCTGGGGGACACCGCGATGGCGCAGACCCTCGGCGACGCCCTGGAGGCGGAGTATGTCGCTGCCACCCCGACGCTGAGCCCCGGGTCCAATGTCATTCCCGAAGGCCGGGACCTCTTCGGCATCCGGGCGGGCCAGCTCCTGCTTCGGGCCTGGGCGCTGCTCTTCCATGGCCGCGACCAGGAGGCGCGTCGCGTCGCCGACCAGGCCGTCGAGCTCTTCTCCTGGGACGACGACGCCAGCGGCGACGGCACGGCCGTCGTCCGGCAGCGGATGCTCATCCGGGTCTTGACCGGCGATCCGGACGGGGCGATGCAGGACCTCAAAGAGCTGCTCTCCCGCCCGGGCTTCACCACGGTGTGGGAGCTGCGGCTCGACCCGATCTACGATCCGCTGCGTGGACGGGCGGACTTCCAGGAGATCGTGGTCGGGAGATGAGGGGCCCCGGGAGCTTCTCCCCCACCTCATCCCCGGTAGCAGCGGAAGGTACCTGGTCCTCAAGAGGAGCTGGTGGTGTCGCTCGGCTCAGATTATCATATTCGATATTATCGCTTATGATATAATCCGGGGGAGCCGACCGTGCTTCGCTCCAACTGGTTCCACGTTCTGGTCGCCCTGGCCGAGGGGGACCGCCACGGATCCGCCATCGCCGAGGACGTCCTGGCACGGACCGACGGGGCGCTCCGGCTCTGGCCGGCCACCTTGTACCGGACACTGGACGACATGGTCGCCGAGGGGCTCATCGAGGAGCTGGCCGGAGAGGCGCACCCCGATGGAGAGAGCCGCCGGAAGCGCTACTACCGGATGACGGAGCGCGGCCGCACCGAGCTGACCGACGAGGCACGCCGTATGTCGGGGTTCGCCTCGGTGGCGCGCCGAAGGCTCGGGGACGCGGGGGCATGATGCACCCTCCCCGTTGGTTCCGGTTCCTCCTGCGCCTCCTGCCATCCCGGTTACGGCGCTCGCACGGGGATGCCATCCTCGAGCTTACCCAGGAATACGCGCGCGAACGTGGCACGCTGGGCCGCGCGGTCGTGTGGACCCGGGCAGCACTCGACGTCGTGGCGGTGGCGATCCTGGGCCGCATGGGCCATCGCGCCTCGGCGGCGATCGGACCGGTAGCGACGCGTCGCGGTCCCCACCCGGAGACCTGGGTCCAGGACGTTCGCTTCGGCCTGCGCTCCCTGCGCCGCGACGCCGGACTCGCGGCCTTCGCGCTGCTCATCATCGGGATCGGCGTCGGCGCCAGCGTCACGGTCTTCAGTGTGGCGCAGGCGCTGCTCGTACGGCCCCTTCCCTTCCACGACCCCGACCGTCTCGTGTGGATCTCGAACGGTGATTGGGAGCGGGGTCAGCACCTATCGAACATCAGCGTCCAGGTGGCGTACCTGGTCGAGCTCAGAAGCCGCGCCGAGCAGCTGGAAGATGTAGCCGGCTATCACCTGTTCGATGCGGACGGCGACCACGCGTTCGAGGGAGCGGGCGAGCCCCGTCGGGTCACCCGCCTGAGGGTGACCGAGAATTTCTTCGAGGTACTGGGTGTCGAGCCGGCACTCGGCCGGACGTTCTCCCCGGAGGAAGCTTGGGACGACGGCCCCCGCGCCGTGCTCCTGACGCACCGCTTCTGGACCGCGCGCTTCGGGTCCGACCCTGGCGTGGCGGGCCGAACCGTGACCCTCGACGGCGCTCCCACGTCGGTGATCGGCGTGCTTCCGGCCAGCTTCGACTTCGGCTCGGTCTTCGCTCCCGGGCGCCGGATCGACTACGTCGCACCCTTTCCCCTCTCGGAGCGCAGCAATCGCACCGGAAACACGCTGGCCCTCATCGGCCGCCTGGTCCCGGGCGCGAGCCCCGCGTCGGCGCAGGCGGAAGCCGCCGCCCTGGCCGCGAGCCTCACGCAGGAGCGCCTGAACGGATTCCGGCCGGTGGCGCGGCCGCTCCGGGAGCACGTCAGCGCCGGGTTCCGACCGACCGTGATGCTCCTCCTGGGTGCGGTCGGGCTCGTGATGCTCATCGTGTGCGCCAACCTCTCCAACCTCCTTCTCGCCCGGGGCGCCGCGCGGGAGCAGGAGATGGCCATCCGCACGGCTGTGGGTGCTCCCCGTCGACGTCTGATCCGCCAGATGCTGGTGGAGGCGCTGCTGCTGTCAGGCGGTGGATCCGCCTCAGGACTCGTCCTGGCGTATCTGGCCACGGGCCTTATCGCCCGCCTGGATGTCCGCATTCCGCTACTCGCCGATGCGCGGGTCGACTCGGCGGCGCTGGCGCTCGCTCTGATGACCGCTCTGGTCACGGGGATCGTCTTCGGCGTCGCGCCCGCGATCCGCAGCACGGACCCGCGTCTCCATGAAGCGCTCAAGGACAGCGCCCGGGGGTCCTCTCAGGGCCGGCGCAAGGGAGTGCTGCGTAGCCTGCTCGTCCTCTCCGAGATCGCGCTCGCGACGCTTCTTCTCGTTGTCTCGACCCTCATGGTCCGCAGCTTCCTGCGGCTGCTCGACGTGGACCTCGGGTACCGGGCCGAGCGGGCGATCGCGATCCGCGTCGACCCGGCCACACGGTTCCGCTCCGACGCCGAGCGGGTTGCCTTCTACTCGGAGATCCTCGACGAGGTGCGGACGCTTCCGGGGGTGGCCGCAGCGGGCCTGAGCGACATCCTTCCCATGGGCTTCAACCGGACGTGGAGCCTCGGGGACCCGCGCCGTCCCGATGCCGACGGGGTGTACCCGTATGTGCGTGTCGTGAGCGACGGTTACGTCGCCGCCATGGGACTGTCGCTGGTCGCGGGCCGTGACTTCGGGCCCGAGGACGGTCCGGACCGCCGCCGCGTGGCCCTCGTCAACGAGAGGACGGCCCAGGCGCTGTGGCCGTCGGACGACCCGCTCGGGCGTACCGTTCGGTCCAGCGGCCGCGAGTACACCGTGGTGGGCGTCGTCCGGGACACGCGACAACTGTCGGTCGACCAGGCTCCCGGCCTCGAGGTCTTTTTTCCGATCCGTCAGCTCGGGGACCACAGCGCCGTGCATCTGATCCTGCGGGGGGACCGGTCCCCCGAGGATCTCGTCGGCGCGGCCCGCGCCCGGATCCGCGGCGTCGACCCGGGATTGCCCCTGGACGAGGTGGTGCAGATCCAGGGTATCGTGGATGCCTCGCTCGCGCCCAGGCGCTTCCTGGTCAGCCTCATCACCGCCTTTGCGACGTTCGCGCTGATCCTGGCCTCGCTGGGCATCTACGGTGTGATCTCGTACTCGGTCACCCAACGGAGGCGCGAGATGGGAATCCACATGGCGCTCGGCGCGTCGATCGGCGCGGTGCGTTGGCGCGTCGTGAAGGACACCCTCGTGTTGACCGCGCTGGGTCTGACCCTCGGCCTGATCGGTGCTCTTCTCGCCGGACGGTTCCTGCAGAGCCTGCTCTTCGGCGTGACTCCGCTCGACCCGGTCACCTATGTAGCGGTCGTGACGCTCCTCGGCGGCGTCGCGGCGGCCGCTGGCTACGTCCCGGCGCGTCGTGCCGCAGGTGCGAATCCCGTCGAGGTGCTGTCCGGCGACGCGCCGGGACGCGCCAGCTGACCCAGGGCGGAGTGCGCTAACCGGCCCCCGAGCCGTCCGTCAGGCGCGCAAGCTCTTCCAGGGCCCGCTGGAGCTTCGCCGACTCGGCGTCGGAGACCCTTCGGAAGATCGATCTCATGATCGTGTAGAGGATCGGGAGAACCGCGACAGCGACGACCAGGCCGACCACTCCGCCGTCCCGAACGAACTCGACCAGCCCGACCAGGGAGGCGATCAGCCCCAGAATGCCGGCGGGGAAGAAGGTGAGCGCCGCGGCAGAGTTGAGGTTGGCGGACCCGCCGATCGTGGTGACTCCGTCCCGGGTGGACAGGGTGATCCAACGGGCGCCCGTGTCGCCCTCGACCTTCCACTCCAGGGCGCCGTGGATCTCGCTGGCCTCCCCCTGCCGTCCCATGGTGCGGCGGATCACCGAGAGGATCTCCGGTGTGTCGTCCGGGTCGAAGGCACCCTCGACCCTGCGCTCGAACGCCATGACGGTCGGGGCACCGAGGAGCCGTCCGGGGCGGCCACGCCGTCCAAGCGCCACGTCCCGGGCGGCGGCCTCCAGGCGGCCCGGGTCGATCCCGACCTCGTCACCGATCGCCTTCAACTCGGCCAGCGAGAGGCCATCGCTGCGCGTGACAGCATGGGACGGGGCGCGGCTCACCGCCCTTCTGAGGATCTCCCGGACTTCCTCGTCCGTGAATCTGCGCTGGTCGATCGGCGTATCCGCCACGTATCGATGCCTCCCTTGCCCGGCGTCGCAGTCTAGCACCCGCGCCCAGGGCGCGCCTCCGCCCCTGGCCGCCACGGCAGGCCCGCGCGGAGACCCGCACCGCCGCGAAACCCGCCGTCCTCGCCCCGCGTACGGAGGAGCGTCGTTTAATCCTCGCACTCATGGAAGAAAAAATGCCGAGAGGGGACTTCCTCGGGGAGTTCGAGCAGATGCTTCTCCTGGCGGTCGCCCGCCTCCGGGACGACGCCTACGGCATGTCGATCGTGCAGGAGCTCACCGAAACCGCGGGCATCGAGCCGGCTGTTGCGTCGGTGTACGCGGCGCTCGACCGTCTGGAACGAGGCGGGCTGGTCGTCTCGACGGTCGGACAGCCGACGCCCGAGCGCGGCGGGCGGGCGAAGCGGTACTTCCGCCTCCTACCCGCGGGTGCCCACGCCCTCGTGCGCTCACGGGCGGCCCTGGGCGCGCTCTGGCGGGGACTCGACCTCGACCCGGACGCAAGGGCATGACGCGTCGGCGGCGACCCACCGGCCCACCTGGGTGGGCCGCTCGAATCCTGGGCGCGATGCTTCCCCCGCGGTTCCGCGAGGATCACCTCGGAGACCTCCAGGAGGGCTACCAGCGCCGAGCGACGGCCGACGTTCCAGGCGCGCGTCGGTGGTACGTGCGCCAGGTCCTCCGGTCGCTCCCGGGTGCCGTCCTCCTCCGCTACCGGAGTTGGCACCACCACCCGACGGGGACTCGTATGGACACTGCCGTCCAGGACATGCGCTACGGACTGCGCGCGCTGTGGAAGAGCCCGGGGTTCGCGCTGGTCTCGATCCTCACGTTGGCCCTGGCCATCGGAGTCAACACCTCGATCTTCAGCTTGATCAGCGCGGTCGTCTTCGCCGACCTGCCGATGCGCGACCCGGACTCGGTCGCGCTCATCCGCGGGACCAACGCCGAGCTGGCGATCGACCAGGGCAGCGTATCGCCGGGGGACTACATGGACCTGGTGGTGCGGAGCCGCAGCTTCGCGTCGCTCGCGGCGCTCACCGAGGCGCAGTGGGTGCTCACGGGCGGAGAGGCCCCGGAGCGCGTGGAGGGGATCCAGGCCTCTGCGGGCCTGAGCGAGACCTGGCAGCTCCCTCCCGTGATCGGCCGGGGCTTTGCGGAGGGGGAGGACCGGTGGGGCGCGCCGTCGGTGGCCATGCTCACGTACGGCTACTGGCAGGAGCGCTATGGAGGCCGAACGGACGTCCTGGGCGAGACGCTGCGTCTCGACGACGTGGAGCACACCATCATCGGAGTCACCGATCCGCGGCTCGAGTTCGGCTCCCTTCGCGACGCCAAGGTGGTGGTTCCTCTGATCCTGAATTACGGAGAGCCCAACCGCAGCGTCCGCTATCTGACCGTGACGGGCCGCCTCGCCGAAAGCGCCACGCACGCGGCGGCGACCGCGGAGGTGCGCCGGATCGGGGAGGATCTGGCGCAGGAGCATCCGGTGGAGGACACGGGATGGGGCCTATGGTCCGCCCCCGTGCGCGAGTCGCTCATCGACGACAACGGCGACACGCTCATGCTGTTTCTGCAGCTCACCGTCACCATGGTCATTCTCATCGCCTGCGCCAACGTGGCGAACATGCTGCTTGCCCGCGCCACGTCGCGGGCGCGGGAGATGGCGGTCCGCTCGGCGCTGGGAGCGAGCCGGGGCCGCGTGGTTCGCCAGCTCCTCACCGAAAGCCTGATGATCTCCGTCGCTGCGACGACGATCGGGGTGGCCACGGCATACGGGCTGAACCGGGCGCTGATCTGGATCTCCGCCGGCCAGGAGCCCGTGTTCCTCATGGCAGAGCTCGACGGGCGTGTGCTGTCGTTCACCCTGGTCGTCTGCCTGCTGGCCCCGATCGCCTTCGGCCTGTTTCCGGCGCTGCGCGCTTCGGGTGCCGGCCCGGAGGCAGCGCTTCGAGACGGCCGCTCGGGCGACGGCGGCCTGCGGGGGAAACGAGCGCGGTCCACGCTGGTCACGGCTCAGGTCGCGCTGGCGCTGACCCTCATGGTGGTTGCGGCCCTCCTCACGCGCTCGGTCGCCAACCTCAGCGCCAGGCCCCTGGGCTTCGATCCATCCGGGATCCTGACGCTGAGGGTCGATCTACCCGAGTCCACGGACGCCACTCCCGAGGACCAGCGGTCCTTCTTCGCTCGAGCGCGTGACGCGGTGAAAGAGGCAGTCGGCGCTCGCTCCGTCGCGCTGGTCGACGCCCTTGCCGCCGCCGACGTCGGGCGACGACGCTCGTTCGTGATCGAGGGGCGTGAGGTCGTCGAGGGACGAGCGCAACCCGCCGGGTTCGTCGTGACGGCGTCGACCGACTACTTCGATTTTCTCGGCCTCGCCGTGGAGGAGGGGCGAGGCTTCGCGCAGTCGGACGACGACGCCTCGTTCCCCGTGGCGGTGGTGAGCCGATCCATTGCCGATCGCTACTGGCCCGACCGCGATCCTGTGGGAGACCGGATCCAGGTGTCCGGGCGAGAGGACTGGCTTCAGGTCGTCGGTGTCGTGGGCGATGTGCGTAGCGAAGCCGATACCGACCAGGGCGCGCTCAACATCTACCGCCCCCTCACGCAGGAGGCGCGCGGCGGCATGTATCTCCTCGCGCGTACAGGCATCGACGCGGGAGCCGCCGCCGGCCCGCTGCGCCAGGCCATACACGGGGTCGACCCGAACCAGCCCGTCGACCGCATCCGCACCATGAGGCGCGCCCTCTACGAGACCGGGGCCAGCACCTACGCGCTCCTGTCCCTGTTCGTGACGTTCGCGGTGTTCGCGCTCCTCATGGCCGCGATCGGCATCTACGGGGTGATGGCGTATTCGGTCTCACAGCGGCGGAACGAGATCGGCGTCAGGATGGCCCTGGGGGCCGAAGTGCGGCGCGTGCGCTGGATGATCGTGGTCCAGGGCGTGCGTCTGGTGGTGGTGGGTGTGGGTCTCGGGCTCGTGGCTGCGTTCGCCCTCAGCCGACTCCTGGGCAGCCTGGTGTTCGGCATCAGCACGAGTGACCCGCTGACGTTCGTGGGCGCGCCCGCAGTCCTGATCGCTGTCGCCCTGATCGCGAACGTGATCCCGGCGCGACGGGCGACGCTCATGGATCCGGCGCGGACCCTGCGGGCTGACTGACCAGGGCCACAGCGAACGGACCCGCTCGGCCGCCAGTATTCCCTTCGCCGAGGCCCCTGTCCGTAAGGACTCTTGACGCCCCCGCCACCCGACTGCTAGAATTCCACCACTTGTTGGTTTTCCAGCATTGGGAGTGTACCGATGTCGAGTAGTAGAGCCTTGGGCGACCTGAGCCGACGAGAGCGGCAGGTGATGAACGCTCTCTTCGCCGGTGGGCCGGCGACCGTCAGTGAGGTGTTGGACCGGATGGCGGATCCGCCGAGCTACTCGTCCGTGCGCGCCACGCTCCGGGTGCTGGAGGAGAAAGGGCACGTGGAGCACGACTTCGAGGGTCGGAGCTATCTCTATCGGCCGACCCTCGAGCCCGAGCGGGCACGGCGTGCAGCGCTCGCCGAGCTGGTCCGCACGTACTTCGACGGCTCGGTCCAGAACGCTGCGGCGGCCCTTCTCCGCATGTCCGACGCTCGGCTGCCGGAATCGACGATCGAACGGCTCTCGGCGGAGATCGAACGCGCTCAGCGCGAAGGGAGATGACGAGGATGGGAATGTTGACGAGCGGGTTCGGGGCCGTCGACGCCTGGACGATGGGCGCGGCCGTGGGGATCGCCCTCAAGTGTACCGCGCTCATGGCCATCGCCGGCCTGGCGACCTCCCTGCTGTCGCGGGGCTCGGCCGCGCTTCGCCATTTTCTGTGGGCGCTGGGCATCATGGGCGCCCTGGCCATGCCGGTGATCTCGGCCTCCTTGCCCTGGTCCTGGGCGGTGTTTCCCGCCTGGGAGCCGGGCACGGCGGGGACGGTGACCCCGACCGAGACGGCCGTCGACGAGCCTGTGGTCAGGGCGGACGCGCTCGAGGGTGGTCGCCAAGAAGAGGCTTCGCCGGGCGGGGTCCTCCTCCGCGCCGAGGCGCCCGCGGACGGCCTGGATGCCGGCGAGCCGCTCGCCACGAGCCCGACCGATCTCGTGCGTTCCGCCGAGCGGGAGCGAACGCATCGCACCCCGTGGCAGTTCCTGATGTGGGCGACCGTGACCGGCCTCCTGATGCTCCACCACCTCGTGGGTCGTGTGGGCTTGGCGCGCGCCACGCGCCGGGGATCACCCGTCCGGGATGCGCTGACGCTCGGAGAGCTCGAGCGTGCGCGCCGTGACGTGGGGGTGCGGCGACCCGTGCGCATCCTGCGCTCGTCCCGGACGCGGGTGCCCCTCACCTGGGGGGTGAGACGTCCCGTGGTTCTGCTTCCAGAGCAATCGCGTGGCTGGACCGGCGAGCGACTCGGCCTCGTGCTCCATCACGAGCTCGCCCACGTTCGCCGTCTCGATGCCATGGCGGATACGCTGGCTGGGCTCGCCTGCGCGCTCTACTGGTTCAATCCGCTGGTTTGGTGGGCCGCGTCCAAGCTGCGCGCGGAGAGCGAGCACGCATCCGACGACCTCGTGCTCGGCAGCGGAGCTCGCGCCTCCTCGTACGCGGGGCACCTCCTGGACATCGCCACCCAGGTGGGCGGGAAGGTCGCGCCGGCCGGCGTCCTCACGCTCGCCCAGCGGGCTCGCTTCGAGGGTCGGCTGTTGGCGATCCTCGACCCCTCGAGGGAACGGAGTGCGCTGCGTCGCGGGAGCGCGTGGATCTCGGGCGCGCTCATCGCGGGCTCCGTCGTGCTCCTGGGGGCCGCGTCGCCCACGACCCCGGCCGCGCAACCGGCGGCGGTGGCGACGGTCGGTCCGACCCCCGAGCCGGCGAAGCCGATCTCCGCCGCGCCGTCTCGAGGAACCGGGCTGGCGAACCCCTCGGCGCTCGACGTGGCAGCGCCGCCGCTGGCCGTCACCCTGCCGGACGCGACCCACGACCCCGAGGAGGATCCGGTGCGCGGCGGGACCGAGCCCCGATCCATGCCCGCGGCCGCAGCGGGGCGCGGCGACGCGGGTGAGGCGCCCGCGGCCAGTGGGGAAGCGGCCGTGGTCGATACGACCTCGGTACGCGCTCTGATCCGGGCGCTCCTGAACGACGAAAACGAGGACGTGCGCCGGTCCGCCGCGTGGGCACTCGGGCAGATCGAAGATCGAGCCGCCACCGAAGCCCTGTCGCGGGCGCTCGGCTCGGACGCGTCGATCGAGGTGCGCCGGACGGCCATCTGGGCCCTGGGACAGATCCAAGATGTCACGTCCGTCGGTGCCCTGGAGACCGCCCTCTCGGACGAGGACGCTGAGGTGCGGGCGACGGCCCTCTGGGCGCTGGGCCAGGTCCAGTCGCCCCAGTCGGTGGGTCCGCTCGCCGGCGTGCTCCGGGATCCGGACCCCGAGGCCCGCAGGACCGCGGCCTGGGCGCTCGGCCAGATCGAGAGCGCCGAGGCAGTCGCCCCCCTCCTCGCCGCGCTGGACGACGAAGACGCGGAGGTGCGGGCGCAGGTGGTCTGGGCGCTCGGTCAGATCCAGAGCGCATCGGCCGTGGACGGTCTCGTCGAGACCCTGAGGGGTGACGCCGAGGCGGACGTCCGCCGTCAGGCGGCTTGGGCGCTCGGCCAGATCGAGTCGAACGCGGCCCTTCCCGGGCTCGCCCAGGCCCTGCGGGATCCCGACCCGTCGATCGCGCGTCAGGCGGCCTGGGCCATCGGCCAGATCGAGCCGCCGACGGCGCCGCCCGAGCTGATCGAGGCGGCCACCTCGGGAACGGGCGAGCTCCGCGCGATGGCCTTGTGGGCCCTCGCCCAGATCGAGGACCCCGCGACGGTCCCGACCTTCGTCGCGGCGTTGCGTGCCGGAGACCCCGACATCCGCGGTCAGGCGCTCCGTGGGCTCGCGCAGATCCGTGACGAGACGGCGATCACGGCGCTCGCGGAGCTCCTGCAGGACGCCGATCCGGAGGTGCGGGCGGCGGCCGCCCGGGCGCTGGCCGGCGGGCGGGGCGGCTGGGGATCCAATCCGCAGCCACGTCCGCAGCCGCGCCCACAGCCCCGGCCCCGGCCGCGCCCCAGGGGGAGCTGACCGATGGTCGGCGGTCACGTCCGTCATTCATTCGGCGCTCTGGCGCTGCTGGTCCTGGCCGGTGCCCTCCACGGGTCGGGCGCGGGGGAGGCGGGCGAAGCCCCGCGGGAGATCGCTCGGGTGGTCGATCCCGACGTCGCCCAGGAAGGCCCGCGCGCGTCCGAGTTCCTTCGGGCCGTCGCCGGAACGCCTCCTGTGGCGTGCGAGTTGATGGTGCGCGCCCTCGGAAACCGCTGGGGTGTCTCGTCCGTGCGGCCCCACGTCTATCCGCCCCTCGCGGCGACCGAATCCGAGCGGGCGCTGGCGGAGTGGGCCTGGACGGTCGGCACGGATCAGGAGGACGGCGCGGCGCTCATCGACGCCTTGGGGTCCCCCGACCCCTGCGTGCAGCGGGTCGCGACGCGACTGCTGGCGTACGTGGACGATCCGGCCACGGTCGCGGCCGTGTCCCGACTCGCCCGTTCGGGAGCCGGGCGGGTCCGCCTCGCCGCGATCATGGCGCTCGGGGAGGTCGCCCGGGAAGGCGCGGCCGAAGCTCTGTCCGTCGGTCTCGGCGATCCCGATCCGGAGGTCCGTCGCGCCGCGGCCTGGGCGTCGGCAGGCAGTGGTCGCCACGCGCCGCTGCGCGCGCTCACCACCGGGCTCGACGACCGGGACGCGGTCCTCCGTGCGAACGTCACATGGGCTCTCGGCCGGCTCCAACGGTCGGAGGCCATCGATCCTCTGGTGCGGGCCCTCGGCGACGGAGAGGCGGACGTGCGCTTCAACGCGGCCTGGGCGTTGGGCGAGATCGAGGACGAGCGCGCCATACCACCCCTCGCTTCGGTGCTTGGCGGCGACCGGAGCCCCGAGGTCCGCCGTGCGGCGGCCTGGGCGTTGGGGAGAATCGAGCGATAGGGACAGGAGGGTTCGTGTACCGGACGGGCGGGGGAAGGCGGGAGGCGATGCGCGGGCGCTCAGCCCCGATTCGGGGCGGCTTCGAGGGCACGCGCACGAGAGAAGCAGGGCTGGTGGCGGCCCTCCTGTTGTCGCTGTTGATCCCGATGTGGCGAGGCGGCGGCCGCGACGTCGTGCCGCTGGGCCACGGGCGGACGACGTCCGCGGCCTCGGACTACGAGGCGCCGATGGGTCGAGAGCGGTTGGCCGCGAGCCTGGTGCTCGAAGCCCGCCAGCGGATCTACGAGGGCCGGTCCTCCGACGCGGTAGACCTGGGGCTGCGCGCCCTCGAGCTCGATCCGACGGAGCCGGACGTGTACGACGCGCTCGCGGACGCGTGCCTCGCCCTCGGGGACGGTGCGTGCTCAGTTCGGGCGCGGCGTGCCCTCGCCCTCGTCGTCGGACGCCCGCGCTAGGCCCTTACAGCTCCGCCCCTCGCGGATTACGAGGGCCGCTCGGTCCGTCCGCGATGGGAGCCTCGGCTTCGGGAGAGCGGCCTCGGCCCCCGTGGATCACACCCATCAGCAACCCGTACGCGACGAAGTTGACCAGGAAGTAGCCGGCCTCCATGGCGATGAACACCGCCGGGGCGCCGACATCGTGCTTGGCGACGTGGGCCACCGTGGCCGCGCTCCAGATGAACGCCGCCACGCCCAGGCCGAAGGTCAGCCCGGTGCGGAGCGGCCCGCCGGACCCGCGGAATCGGGGGTAGATCGCGGCGAGCAGGACGCCCTGAAAGACGATGGTCGAGAATCCAAGGGGGACATTGGGCTCCGGGACCGTGACGAAGCTCAATCGGCGATACAGGTCGGCAAAGACCACGAGGTGCCACGAGTAGGCCAGCGGAAAGGTCACGCCGGCGTAAGCGAGGGTGCCGAGGAGAATCGAGCGCGTCGGTTTCATGTGAGTGTCTCGTTGAGCCGCTCGAGGGTGGCGGACCAACCCGCGTCGTGGCGGTCGCGGGACGGCTCGTCCGGGAAGCCGACGTGGTGGACCCGTAGATGCGTCCCCGTGTCCAGGGGGGCGAGGTCGATCGTGACCACCGTCTCGATCCCGGCATGGACGTCGGGTGGCTCCCAGGACCAGGTGAACTCGAGGGAGCGATCGGGCTCCACCCGGCGGAACACACCCCGGACGTGGATGATCCCCCCGTCTGGAAACCGGTAGGCGAAGCGCCATCGTCCTCCGACGGACGGCTCCCACGCCAGCACGTCCACGGCGACGTCCGGATCGGGCGACCACCACCGGCGCATCGACGCGGGCTCGGTGAGGGCTCGAAAGACGCGCTCGGGCGGCGCCTGGTAGCGTCGCTCGCAGGTCACGGACAGCGCGTCAGGCACCCTCGACCTCCCGGAGCGCCTCGCCCAGGCGATCCAGCGTGGCCTCCCAATAGTCTCGATGACGTGCGATCCAACCGCGTGCCTCGTCGAGCGGCGTGGGCTCGAGCCGGAACCGATGCTCCCTGCCCTGGATGCGCCGGCGGACGAGTCCCGCCCGCTCGAGGACGGCGAGGTGCTTCGATGCGGTCGGCTGCGCGATTCGGAAGGGCGCCCCAAGCTCGCCCGCCGTGCACTCGCCGCGCCGGATGAGGAGTGACAGCATCTTGCGCCTGGTTCCGTCTCCCAGCGCGTGGAAGGTCCGATCGAGCGGATCGACGTAGCGAACGGACACCGGTCAGCTGGCCTCTCGGGGTCCGACGTGGGCGACGCCCTCGAGGAGCAGGGCACGCCAGAACCCGCGGTCGGCCGTCGGAATGGCCACCCATTCCCGGAAGATCCTCCCGGCGGGCGCGAAGGGTCGGCCCCGGCCGTGGGCGATGAGCTCAGCCACCCGTTCCCGCGGCAGCTTCACGACCAGCCCCGATCCCCTGAAGTCCACGAGGGCGAGGAACTCTTCTCCCACCCTGAGGCACCGCCCGTTCATGATCGTACCCTCCACGACTCGCGGGTCCTCGGCCATCAGCTCCGCGGCCAGCGCCCAGAAGAGATGCTCCCCCTCCAACGGACGTTCCTCCGATCTTCCGGAATCATATCGTCATGTGGCTATATATTCTCGGGGCGAAGAATGGTCAAGGGCTCCCGGGTCTCCGGCACCCCCCCGAAGCGCAGGGCGGCCGCCTCGGACCGTGAGAACATGGGTGTCCGTGCGGCGTTCCACTCAGTGACCGGAGTGTCCGTCGAGCACGAATCCCAGAGGAGTTCCGTGGCTCATCGGAGCCCCCACCGAGTGGAACATTGCGCGCTCCGGCTCCACACATATGTTGATTTTGACATTGTCAGTATTGGCTCGGCGGAGGGGGAGGTGCATGAGTCTCGGTGAGCTGCAGCAGCTGACCATGCTGGCGGTGGCGCGCCTCGGGACGGATGCGTACGGGGCAGCCATCCGGGAGGAGCTGTCCAGGGTGGGCGGCCGGGAGGTCTCGGTACCCACCGTGTACGTGACCCTCATCCGCCTCGAGGAGCGGGGCTTCGTGCAGTCCAGCGAGCAGGCGCCGAGGGGGGGCCGCGGGGGACGTGCTCGACGCGTGTTCGAGCTCACGCCGAGCGGATGGGACGCGCTCCATGATGCTCGGGCCTCGGCGGAGCGCATGTGGCACGGACTGACGCGACCGTGAGGGCGCCGAAGGCGGGCGGACGGCTCTCGCGCCTGTTCCGCGGACTGTTGCCGGGCCCCCTGGGGGTCGAGGCCTGCGACGAGCTGGACCGGCGGCGCGACGAGATTCGTATCCGGCGCGGCGCGACCGTCGGGTGGCTCTGGCACGCCGTGCACCTCCTGCACCCTCAGACGTGGGTCCTGGCCGTCCTGCTCCGGCGACGGCAGCCCGGACGCGCCCCAGGCGGCTTGGGGCTCGGGGTCTCCTGGCTCGACGTGAAGCTGGGTGTGCGCATGCTGCGCCGGAGTCCCGGGCTGACGGTGGTGTCCGCCCTGGCCCTGTCCATCGGGATCCCTGCCAGCCTGATCCCGATCCACGGGATCGACGCATTCGACGTTCCCCTTCCCTTCGACGAGGGCGATCGCATCGTCGGAATCCGGAACTGGAACGCGGTCGCCCGGCGCAGCGAGACCCATTCACTCCACGATTACTTCTTGTGGCGAGACGGGCTCACCACGTTCGAGGGCGTGGGCGCGACGCGGACCGCTACCTATAACGTCATCTCCGAGGACGGGCGGGCCGCACCGGTCATGGGTGCCGAGATGACCGCGTCCGCGTTCCGGACCCTCAGGGTGCCCCCCTTCATGGGACGTGTCCTTCTCGAGTCCGACGAGGTGCCGGGCGCCCCCGACGTCGTCGTGCTCTCCCACGAGCTATGGCGCTCTCGGCTCGGGGGCGACCCCGACGTCCTGGGGAAGACCGTCGAGATCGCTGCGGAGCCGCATGAGGTCGTGGGGGTCATGCCCGAGGGTTTCCTGTTTCCGTGGCGGGATCTGCTGTGGCTGCCGTTCCGCTACCGCCCCACGGACTTCGAGCGCGGAGCGGGACCCGACCTCGTCGTGTTCGGGCGGCTGGCGGACGGCGCCTCCGTCCAGGACGCACGAGCCGAGCTGGAGACCGTCGGCGCCCGCCTGGCCAGCCAGTATCCAGAGACCCATGCGCAGCTGCGCCCGCAGGTGATGGGGTACACCGAGATGATCTGGAGCATCGACGCAGGCGACCGCGCCGGCACGTACCTCACCCAGCTGGTCACCTTCGCTCTGCTCATGATCGTGTGTGGGAACGTCGGCACGCTCATCCTCGCGCGGACCGCGGCGCGCTCGGGCGAGATCGCCGTACGCACGGCGCTGGGTGCGAGCCGGGGCCGCATCGTGTCGCAGCTCTTCGTGGAGGCGCTCGTGCTCGCGGTCGGGTCGGCCGGTCTCGGCCTGCTCCTGGCCGACAACATCGCTGCCCGCTTCCAGCAGGCCATGCCCATCACGGCACCCTTCTGGCTCGATCTCGGCGTGAAACCCCAAACGGTCGTGGTGGCGCTGTCCCTGGCTGCGGTGTGTGCGGTGGTCGCGGGGGTGCTCCCGGCGCTGCGGGCCACGGGGCCTGGCATGGGCGTGAGCCTGCAGGGCGCGGCGGCCCGGTCGGGGATGCGCTTCGGGCGGGTGTCGACCCTCCTGATCGTGATTGAGGTCGCGATGGCCGTCGGATTCCTCACGCTGGGAGGCACCCTCACGTACGCTCTCGTGGAGAACGGGCCGGTCCGCGAGATCGACCCGGACGAGTATCTCATGGTCGGGCTGAGCCTCCCCTGGACCGACCGCGCCTCGTCCGCGCCCGACACGGACGATCCGGCGTTCCGGGAGCGCGTGGCGACGGTGGTCACCGGGCTCTCGGACCGACTCGCCGCCGAGCCCGGGGTGCGTGGCGTCGCCATGGGGAGCCGGCTCCCGGAGATGGAGCATCCGACGGCGCGTGTGGAGGTCGAGGGGGACGAGCAGGGCCAGGGCTTCAGGGGCCATCGCGTTCGGCGCGCCACCGTGGACATCGGGTTCTTCGACGGCCTGGGGCAGGACGTCCATCGCGGCCGCGGGTTTGACCGCGGAGACCTGGCCGGGATTCCCGCCGCCAGCCGGACCGCGGTGATCGTGAACACGTCGTTCGTGGAGCACGTCCTGGGCGGCCGGAACCCCATAGGCCGACGTGTACGCTACGTCGCTGGCCCCGACCGTGAGCCGGGTCCGTGGTACGAGATCGTCGGGGTCGTCGGCCACCTGGGCATGTTCGCGCTCAGCAGCCGGGACGAGGGGCTGTACCATCCTGCCGCGCCGGGGGAGCTCTACCCGGTCTGGATGGCAATCCGGCTCGGCGCGGACCCGCTCGGCTTCGTCCCACGGCTGCGTCGCATCGCGAGCGAGGTGGATGCCACGGCACTGGTCCAATTCCCCCATGTCCTCAGCGACGCTCCCAACATCGACAAGACGGTCAACCTGTACAGCTATCTGCTGCTCGTCTTCGTGTGCGGCATCACGCTGCTGCTATCCGGTGCGGGTCTGTACGCGCTCATGTCGTTCACCGTGTCGCAGCGGACCCGGGAGATCGGCATCCGGACGGCGCTCGGCGCGCGGCCGGAGCGCATCCTGATGGCCCTCGCGCGGCGCGCGTTCATTCAGCTCGTCGTGGGGATCGCGCTCGGCGTGGGGATCGGCCTGGGCCTGCTCTACTCGCTCCGCGAAGCCGAGATCGCCGGCCCGAGCCCGACCGTCGCTCTCTCCGTGTGCTCCTGCTTCATGCTCCTGGTCGGGATGGGCGCGTGCCTGGAGCCGACGATGCGGGGGTTGAGGATCCAACCGGTGGAGGCCCTGAGGGAGGGATAGCTCCGGCTTCGGTTGGCGGTGCCGTCGCGCCCAGCCCTATGTTCGCGCGATACCTTCGCGGAGGGAGGCTCGATGTCCAGGCGCACGATCGTCGCCGCGGTCGCGCTCGTCGCGGCGCTCGCCGTCCCCGCCGGGGCGCCCGGCCAGACGGCTCCCGACCGTCCCAACGTCGTGTTGATGTTCCCGGACAATCTCGGGTGGGGAGAGGTCGGCGCCTACGGAAGCGTGCGGGGGGTGCCCACGCCGAATATCGACAGCATCGCCGCGCAGGGGATGCGGCTCGACAACTTCAACGTCGAGTTCTCCTGCACGGTGTCGCGCAGCGCGCTGCTGACCGGCCGCTACGCGATCCGCGCGGGCGCCGCCCAGCCCACGGGCATCACGCTCTGGGAGGTGACAATCGCGGAAGGACTCGGGTCCATCGGCTACAGCACGGCGCTCTTCGGGAAGTGGCACCTGGGCGGCTCGAACTGGATCGAGCACCGCACGCCCATCGATCAGGGCTTCGAGGAGTGGTACGGCATCCCGAACACGAGCAACGAGGCGCAGTGGACGACCACGCCCTCGCTGAACCGGAATCCTGCGGACACGTCGTACATCTGGGAGCAGAAGTCCGGCGGCTCGCCGAGGAAGGTCAAGGTGTTCGACCTGCAGTCACGCGCCACACTCGACCGCGAATCCGCACTGAGGGGTGTGGACTTCATGGAGCGAAGCGTGGGGGCGGGCAAGCCGTTCTTCCTGTACCTACCCATGACCCAGGTCCACTTCCCCACCCTCGCGCACCCCGACTTCGCCGGGAAGACCGGCGCGGGTGACCTCGGCGACGCGATGGCGGACGTCGACTACAACGTGGGAATCATCCTCGAGGCCCTCACACGTCTCGGGGTGGATCGAAACACGCTGGTGCTCTGGTGCACCGACAACGGTCCGGAGGGACGCCGCCCGTGGAGAGGCAGCGCGGGGCCGTGGCGCGGGTTCTACAACTCGGTGATGGAGGGGGGGATCCGCACGCCCTGCGTGATTCGGTGGCCGGCGCGGATCCCTCGGGGTCGGTCGTCGAGCGAGATCGTCAGCGAGATGGACCTGTTTCCCACGATCGCGGCCGCGGCCGGCGCCCCCGAGATCGTTCCCGCGGACCGCCCCATAGACGGGATCGATGTGCTGCCGTTCCTCGAGGGCAAGCGGAGCACGTCGGGGCGGGAGAGCGTCCTCTACTTCACGGGTAGGCAGGTGCGAGCCGTGAAGTGGCGGGACTGGAAGTTCCACTACTCCTTCCAGCCGGAGCCACGTGTGAGCGAGCCGCCGCTGATGCGGTTGTTCAACCTGCGCGCGGACCCCCACGAGGACTCCGACGTCAAGGACGCGAACCCGTGGGCGATCGGGCTGTTCGACCAGCTCCTGGCGGAGTTTGCTTCGAGCACGGACCGCTTTCCCAACGTTCCGTCCGGGGCCCCGGACCCCTACACGCCCACTCGCCGCGACTGACGGCGGGGCAGGCGCTCAGCGCCGGCGCGCCCAGGTCGTCTCGACGACGTTCGTAGGCGCTCCCCGGACCCCGACCCGGGTGGTGACCATCCGCAGGGTATCGGGGGCCAGCAGCGTGAGGGCTCGACGGACCTCGGCCATCACCCCTGCGGGCGCCACCTCGGGCGGCACCGGCTGTCGCGTCACGATCACGACCGTGTCGCCCACCGAGGCGGCGCGGCCCAGGACGCGGCTGCGGCTCGCTCCGATCGTGACGTCGTTCTCCACCTCGGATCCGTCGAGGCCGAACTCGAAGTGCAGGGGGGCCTGCAGGTCGTACGATGAGAAGAAGGGGTACTCCACCACGATCCTCGCGCCCTGCCACGAGATCGTGAGGGGCGACCCCCACCCGCTGCCCATCGTCCCGACGGGGAAGCCCGCATCGCCCCTCTGGGCGACGATGGGACGCGTATCCGCCTCCTCGACGACCTCCTCCCAGGTGCCTTCGACAGGCGGGTGCCGCTGCGCCGAGGCGGGCGCGGCCGCGAACGCCGCGCACAGCGGGAGGACGGGCACGAGCAGACGGCGGATGGACATCGCGGGCAACGTGCGGGGGCGTGGCCGGGCGCGTCAAGCACGTGCGTGCGACGACGGAGCGACTCCTCCCATTCTCCGGTCCGGTCCGCGCTTGCCCGGTGTGGCGCCATGTGATTATCCTGAGCACAGATCAATCCGATCATAGCCGAGCCGCGCATGCCCGACATCGAGCGACACCTCCCCCTCAAGGCGGTGGACTTCCACATCCTCCTCGTCCTCGCCGCGGGCCCCCTCCACGGGTATGGGATGGTGAAGGAGATCGAGGAGCGTAGTGGCGGGCGCATTCGGCTGGAGCCCGGCAACCTCTACAGGTACGTGCGCCGTCTGGTCGACGAAGGCCTCGTCCAGCCAGCGGGTGAGCGTGGTGCCTCCGCCGGTGAGCGGCGCCGCGACTACCGGATCACCCGGCTCGGTCGCGTCGTGCTGGGGGCCGACGCGCGTCGTATGCGGGATCTGGTCGCGGCTGCTGCCGCTCGTGTGTCGCTCCCCGAGGAGGGCGTGTGACGGGTCGCGCGGCCAGGCCCTCGCTGTCCGAGCGGGTGTACGCCCGTCTCCTCGTGGTCTTCCCCGCGCCCTTCCGCCGCGAGTACGGTGCGGACATGCTCGACCTGTTCCGCGACCGTCACCGCGACGCGACCGCTCGCGGTACCCTGGGGCTAGCGCTCCTCTGGCTTCGGGCGCTGCCGAACGTCCTGGTCCACGGTGGGTTGGAGCGTCTCGCCGTCCTGCGCTCAGCCCGGGGATGGGAGCCTCGGCGAGCGCTTGCGTCGGCCCGGCGCTCGCTCCTGCGCAGCCCGGTGCTGTCGGTAACGATCATCGGTACGCTGGCGTTGGGCATCGGCTCCACGGTCGCGCTCTTCAGCGTGCTTCGGGGCGTGCTCCTGCGCCCGCTGCCGTTCTCCGAACCCGACCGGCTCGTCCGGATCTGGGAAGCGAACCCGACCCTCGAGGACGAGCTTCGGGGCGTGTCTCCGTGGAACTTCGCGGACTGGGACGAGCGCCTCGACGGCGTGGCCGCGATGACCGCCTGGTACCTCACCTCCGGGACGCATCGGACCGAGAACGCGGCCGAGGAGGTCCGGGGCGCCCAGGTCACCGCGGCCTTCTTCGAGGTCTTCGAAGCCCGGCCGCTGCTGGGGCGGACCTTCCGCCGTGACGAGATCGTCCGCTACGGTCCGGCGATCATCGGCGAGCGCCTCTGGGAGCGCCTCTACGGGCGGGACCCCACGATCCTCGGCCGGACCGTCTCGATCAGTGGAGCCGACTACGAGGTGGTCGGCGTGATGCCGGACGCCTTCCGATTCCCCGATCCGTCGGTCGAGGTGTGGCTCGCCTGGGACCTGGCGACGGTATACGCCGACCGGCCAGAGGCGCGCACCTGGCGCTTCATGCGGGCCGCCGCACGACTCGAGCCGGGCGTCTCGATCGAGACGGCGGCGCGATCGTTCCGGGCGGCGGCGGACGCGCTCGCCATGGCGCATCCCTCGGAGAACCGCGGTTGGACGACGGCGCTCGCCCCCCTCCACGAGGACCTGGTCGCGGCGGTGCGTGGGGCCATCTGGGTGGCGTTCGGCGCCGTGTCGCTCCTCCTGGTGATCGCCTGCGCGAACGTCGCGAACCTGCTTCTGTCGCGGGTGCCCGAGCGGAGCCGGGAGCTCGCGATACGAACCTCGTTGGGCGCGTCCAGGCGCGACCTCGTCTCGGGGCTGGCCGCGGAGAGCACGACGCTCGCGGTCGTCGGGGGAACGCTGGGTCTCGTGGTCGGCGGGTGGCTCCTGAAGGCGTTCCGCGCCTACGGTGCTGGACAGGTGCCGAGGATCGAGGAGGTCGGGATCGACGGGATGGTCGTGGGGTTCACCGTAGTGGTCTCACTGGCGACCAGCCTGGTCTTCGGGCTCGCGCCCGCGGCGTACGCCATTCGGGGCTCCGCGGTCGACGCGCTGAGGGTGGGCACCCGGACCCTCGGCTCGGTCGGGGCGCAGCGGGCGCGTCAGGCCTTCGTCGCGGCCCAGGTCGCGACGGCGATTACGCTCCTCACCGGCGCCGCGCTCTTCCGCTCGAGTCTCGAGCGCATCACCCTCGTCGACGCGGGCTTCGACCCGGAGGGGGCGGTCTCCTTCCGGGTATCGGTGGACACCGGTCCCGAGGGTCCGCCGGGGACCGCACGCTACTTCCGTGCGCTCATCGACGACGTCGCGGCCCTACCCGCCGTGATCGCGGTGGGGGCGGCGCAGACGCTCCCCATGGATCCGGTCGCCGGCGACTTCGAGCGCCCGTACCGGCCGGTGGGATCCACGGTCGAGAGTGCCGACGCCCCACCCGCGGCGATGCGGATCGTGACCCGCGGGTTCATCCGGGCCATGGGCATCCGACTGCTCGAAGGTGCGGACTTCGACGGGACCGAGACGCCGGACTCACCGCCCACCGCGATCGTCAATCGTACGTTGGCCCGCCGGATCTGGCCGGAGGGCGGGGCGGTCGGGAAGGCACTCGAGCTCGACTGGCCGAATGGATGGAGACCGTTCACGGTGGTGGGGGTGGTCGCGGACGTGCGCCACGACGACCCCCGCCTCCCGACCCGCGAGGAGGTCTACGTCCCGCACGGTTGGATCCCGTACCAGGCGATGAGCGTCGTGGTGCGCACCGCCGGTGATCCCGCCTCCCTGGTGCCCGCCTTGAGGCGGACCGTGGCGTCGCAGGAGCGGCTGCACCCGGCGTACAACTTCGTCACGCTCGAGGGGCTGCGGCGTGCGGCGATCGGCGAAGAGCGATTCCTGTCGTGGCTGATGCAGGCGTTCGCGGCGCTGTCGCTCGCGCTGGTGTGCGGGGGCGTCTACGGCGTGATCGCCTACTCGGTCGCCAGCCGTCGTCGTGAGATCGGGGTGCGGATGGCGCTCGGTGCGCCGCCGCGCGTGGTCGCCCGCGACGTCCTGCTGCGGGCGCTCGCGATGACCGGGGTGGGCGCCGCGATCGGCCTGGTGGTGGTCCAGACGGTGGCCGGCCCGGTCGACGCCCTCCTGTTCGAGGTGTCGAGCACGGATCCGGTCGCGACGCTGACCGGGCTGGGTGCGGTGGCCGCGGTCGCGGCGCTCGCGGCGTACCTACCGGCGCGGCGCGCGGCGCGTGTGCCTCCGGCGGCGGCGCTCGCGGCGGACTGAGCTAAGCCGCTTCCTCCCACGGCCCTTCGCTCACCGCCGACAGCCTCTTCATCGTCGGGATCACCGCTGCCGCGATCGCGGTTCCGATCACGGCCACGATACCGAGCTTCGTGAACAGGCTCGTGTAGAGGGGGAGTGTGTCGATCGGGTTCGTCACATCCTGGGGCACGCTCGCGAAGGTGGCCACGTAGCTCCCGAGGTACTGGGAGATCCCGGTCGCGAGGAACCAGACGCCCATGATGAAGCCGCGCAGCGACGGGCCGACGTAGCGCGCGACGACGGCGAGGCCCAGGCCGCTGATGAGCAGCTCGCCCAGCGACTGGAAGCCGTATCCGGTGATCATCCACCAGAAGGAGACCTTGCCCGCCGCCGCGAAGCGACCGCTGAGCCCGTAGATGAAGAAGCCGAGGCTGAGGACCGCGAAGCCCATCGCGAACTTGGTGGAGATGTGGAAGTCTCCGCCCTTGCCCTTGCCGAGCTTCGTGTAGAGCCAAGCGAGCCCCGGGCTGAGCGCGAAGATCCAGATCGGGTTCAGGGCCTGGACCTGCCCGGCAGGGACGTCGTAGCCGAAGAAGCTCAGGTCGACGTTGCGGAGCGAGAAGAGCGTGAGCGACGTCGACATCTGCTGGTAGAAGATGAAGAACAGCATCCCCAGCCCCGTGAGGATCAACACCGCGATGAGCCCCTTCCTTTCCCGCTCGCTGCCCTTGCGCATCATGATGCCGAAGATGGCGAGCATGGTGACGAATCCGAGGAAGACGGTCCCCCGCGCGACCGTGCGGTTCTGGACGATGAACGTCACCAACACCACGCCGATCGCGATGCCCAGGAGGACGAGGGTGAGGCGCCTCATGTCGAGGGGCTGGAAGTCGGGCTCGGAGCCCACGTGCCGCAGATAGCGGCTCATCGCGAAGTAGTTGATGATGCCGGCGACGAGCCCGGCCGCACAGACGGCGAACGCGGCGTGCCAGCCGATCTTGATCGCGATGAGCGGCGTCGCGAGCTGGGAGGCGGTCGCACCGATGTTGACCGCCATGTAGTACATCGTGAACGCGCTGTCGATCTTCGCGGGGTCGCCCTCGTAGAGCTTGGAGATCATGTTGGCGGGATTCGCCTTGAAGATGCCTCCGCCGACCGCCACGAGGCCGAGCGCGGGGAACAGGAGCCCGGGGTAGCCCGGGATCGCGAGCCCGATGTAGCCGAGGGCCAGGATGAGCGCGCCGAGGACCATCGTGCGACGGCTGCCGAGGAGCTTGTCGCCGATCCACCCGCCGACCGCCGGAACGGTGTAGGCGAGCGCAGCGAACGCACCGAACGTCAGGTTGGCGCGGTCGTCGGTGTAATCGAGCTCCTGCACCATGAAGAGGACGACGACCGCGGTCATGCCGTAATAGCCGAACCGCTCCCACAGCTCTACGAGGAAGAGCGTGGTGAATCCCTTCGTCCGTGAGGGCACCTGCGCCTCTGCCGTCATGATCTGTTCCTCGATCCGTGATTTGTCCGCGACCCGTCCGCGGCCCACCATTATCCGACGCCGGCCAGCGTCGCACCACTACGCACCCACCCTTCCATCCCCGAGAGGCCACCGTGCGCGCTTTCGATGACCCGTCCGTCGTCCTCAGCCGTACCCGCATCCTCGATCGCTTCCTCGACTACGTCCGCTACGATACCCAGTCGGACGAGACGAGCGACACCTGGCCGAGCACGGCCAAGCAGCTCGAGCTGGGTCGCCGCCTGGTGGACGAGCTGAGGGAGCTGGGGCTCCGAGGGGTCGGCGAGGCCCAGGTCACCATGGACCAGAACGGCTACGTGCTGGCGGAGCTTCCAGGGACCGTCCCGGGACGTGTGGGCCTGTGCGCCCACATCGACACCGCGCCGGCGTTCAGCGGCACCGCTGTGAATCCGCGGCTCGTCGAGGGGTACGACGGCGGAGCGATCGACGTGGGCCACGGGATCGTCCTGTCCCCGGCGGACACCCCCGAGCTGGGGCAGTGCGTCGGCGATACGATCGTCACCACGGACGGGAGCACGCTCCTGGGCGCGGACGACAAGGCGGGCATCGCCGCGATCATGGGCGCGCTGGAGATCCTCGTGCAGGAGCCCGATATCCGCCGGCCTGCGGTGCGTGTCTGCTTCAACCCCGACGAGGAGATCGGCCGGGGCGCGGAGCGCTTCCCGATGGAGCGCTTCGACTGCCCCGTGGCCTTCACCATCGACGGTAGCTTC
This sequence comes from Gemmatimonadota bacterium, assembly GCA_003248075.1. Taxonomy (GTDB): domain Bacteria; phylum Gemmatimonadota; class Gemmatimonadetes; order Longimicrobiales; family Gaopeijiaceae; genus SZUA-318. The sequence continues at coordinate 27,556 of QJYK01000030.1, forward strand.
ACCGGCGAGATCAGCGTGGAGACGTTCTCCGCGGACAAGGCGGTGGTCACCTTCACCGGCGTCGCTGTCCACCCAGGCACGGCGCGTGGGAAGATGGTGAACGCCCTCACGTGGATGGGGAAGCTGCTTGACCGGCTACCCATGGGCGAGGCGCCCGAGTGCACGGACGGTCGGGACGGCTTCTACCATCCGATCGTGGCGTCGGGCGATGCCGCTTCCTGCACGCTGCAGCTCATCCTGCGCGACTTCGACACCGAGGTGCTGGTCGAGCGGGGACGGAGGCTGGAGCGGATGTGCGCCGGGCTCATGGCCGAAGAGCCCCGCCTCGGGGTGACGGTCGAGATCACGAAGCAGTACCGGAACATGTTCGACGTGCTGAGCGGCCGGCCCGAGATCGCGGAGCGCCTCGAGGAGGCCGTCCGCGCCGCCGGCATCACGCCCCGCCTGGAGCCCGTGCGCGGCGGGACGGACGGATCCCGGCTCACCGAGCTCGGGATGCCCACCCCCAACATCTTCGCCGGGGGCGTGAACTTCCACGGTCCGTCCGAGTGGATCTCCACGCGGGTGTTGGCGCAGTCGGCGTGCACGATCCTGAACCTCGTGCAGCTCTTCGCGGAGTATTCGCTGACGAAGACGAAGGGGATTCGGCATGGCCGATCGCCAACCCATCGAGAGCCAGGAGCCCCTGCGGCCGGTGATCTTCGCGCTGCTGCTGTCGCTCGGTGAGGCGGACCGGCACGGCTACGCCATCATGCAGCGGGTCAATCAGCGGCTCGGACACCGGGCGATCGTGGGGCCGGGTACCCTCTACCGGAACCTGAAAGAGCTCCGCGAGAAGGGGTGGATCGCCCACGTCGAGGGCCCCGTCGAGGCCGACGCGCGGCGCCAATACTATACGTTGACGACGGTCGGCCGCCGGGCCGCCGCCGCCGAGGCGGTGCGGATGGCCGAGCTGGTGGACGCGGCGCGCGTCGAGGGAATCCTCCCACACGGTAGCCGGTCGGCGTGAGCGACGGCCCCCCGCGCGCGACGCCCTCTCCTGCCCTCGCGATCTACCGATGGCTCCTCCGCTGGATCCCTGCCCTCGACGACGAAGACCGTGCGGGCATGGAGCAGGTGTTCGCGGACCAGCATGCGGACGTGCGGGTGCGGCGAGGCCAGATCGGGCTCTTCTTGCTGTGGATGTCGACGATCCACGATCTGGTGCGGACGTCGATCGCGGGATGGATGGAGGGTGATGGAGCGGGCCATGCGCGGGTGGGCAACGGCGTCGAACGACGGACGAGGGGAGGTGGCCTGATGGAGGATTGGGGACGGGACGTGGTCCACGGCATCCGGCGGCTGATGCACGACCGGGGGTTCGCCGGCGCGGCGCTGGTCATCCTGGCGCTCGGCATCGGCGCGAACACGACGGTGTTCACGCTCGTGAACGCGCTCTTCGTACAGGCTCCGCCGGGCGTTGTCACGCCCGATCGCCTGGTCCGGCTCAACCGGACGACGAACGGGAGCGGATACGGTGCGCTCGCCTACCCGGACTACGAGTATTACCGCGACGCCAACGACGTCTTCGACGGCGTCATGGCCTACGATCCGGACGGCGTGGCCCTGACGATCTCCTCGACGGACGCGGTGGTGGGCGGCAGGGGCTGGCTGGTCTCGAACGACTATTTCGACGTACTGGGTGCGCGCCCGGCCCTGGGACGCTGGTTCACGCCCGACGAGGACCGCTCGAGCGCCGCCGCTTCGGTGGCGGTGATCAGCCACGGTCTATGGGCGTCGATGTTCGGCCGCGGATCGTCCACGGTCGGCTCGACGCTCACCCTCAATGGCAACCCGTTCACGATCGTGGGCGTGGCCCCGCAGGGTTTTCGCGGCGCCAGCCCGCTCGAATCTCCGCCCGATGTCTGGGTCCCCATCCACGCCCAGCCGATCCTGACGCCGCTCGCCGGCGACTTCGCGATCCGTCGCGTGCCGGGCAACACCTGGGTCTGGCTCTGGTCGGTCGCGCGGCTCAGGGACGACGTGGGTGTCGAGGCGGCGCAGGCCCGCATGGACGGGCTCGCGGCCTACCTGGAGCAGAACTACGCGGAGTGGAACGAAGGGTGGGGAGTGGTGCTCACCCCGAGTTATCGGTTCCACCCCCCGGACGGCACGTCACTGGCCACGATGACCCGGCTGTTGGCGGCGGTGGTGGGGCTCGTGCTCCTCATCGCCAGCGCGAACGTCGCGATCCTGCTCCTGGCCCGCGGATCCGCACGGGCGCGCGACATGGCGGTGCGCGCGGCGCTCGGGGCCAGCCGCGCGCGCCTGATCCGCGCGATGCTCAGCGAGAGCCTCGTTCTCTCCGTCGTCGGGGGGATCGCGGGCGTCGCGATGTCCTTCTGGACGGCCGGTGCCGTCGCGAGGCTCATGCCCGTCGCGTTCTCGGTGCCGTTCGGTCCGGACTGGCGTGTGGTCCTCTTCGCCATGAGCACGGCCGTGATCACCACGGCCCTGTTCGGGCTCGTCCCGGCCTGGCAGGCGTCACGCGTGGACGTGCACGTGACGCTCAAGTCGGCGGATCACGCGCCGGCGGGGATACGTCTCCGGAACCTGCTCGTCGTCGCGCAGGTGGCGCTGTCCCTCGTCCTCGTGACGTCGGCTGGGCTCTTGGCGCGCAGCCTGAGCACCGCGCGCGGCATCGACCTCGGCTTCGAGACCCGGGACCGCGTGCTCGTGTCCGTCAACCTGTCGAACCACGGGTATTCGGGTGACGAGGGCAGGGCGTTCGTGCGCAGGGTGCTGGACGAGCTCCGGCGCACGCCCGGGATCCACTCGGCGGCGACGTCGCGGATGATCCCCTTCCGCGGTGCATGGACCACGACCGTCCGGCCTCCGTTGCCCGGTGCGGAGGCGATCGAGGTCGGACTCAACACCGTCAGTCCGGGCTACTTCGCGACCATGGGCATCCCGATCGTGCGCGGTCGCGGCTTCGACGACCAGGACGACGAGACCCTCGGATACCGACCGGCCGTCGTGAACCGACGGCTCGCGGAGGTCCTGTGGCCCGGCGAGGACCCGATCGGACGGCGATTCGGCGAAGAGGACGACCGCGCCGGATGGACCGTCGTGGGCGTCGCCGAGAACGCCGCGCTGTACGAGCTCGGCGAAACGCCCCCGCCGCACGCGTATCTCTCCGAGTACGCCGACTACGCCGCGGGCGTCGTCTTCATCGTGGACACGGGAGGCGCGTCCGACTCCGCGGCCCGCACCCGCGAGGCGATCCGCCAGGTCGACCCTACGGTGGCCTTCACCGCCACGCGCACGATGGAAGACGTGGTGGACACGGTGATCGGCCGCTACCGCGTCGCGGCGACGGCGGTAGGAATCTTCGGGCTCCTGGCCCTGGGGCTCGCGAGCGTGGGGTTGTACGGGGTTCTCTCCTACATGGTGGCGCGCCGCAGTCGTGAGATCGGGATCCGCGTGGCGCTCGGCGCGTCGTCGCGCCGGGTCGGCGGAGCGGTGGTCCGTGACGGGCTGCGCCTGACCTTCGTCGGGACCGTGCTCGGGCTGGCCGGCGCGATCGCGGGCACGAGGGTGCTCACGAGCTTCCTGTACGGCGTCAGCCCCCGCGATCCGCTCACCCTGATCGCGGGTCCCCTGATCCTGGTGGCGGTGGCGACCGGCGCGAGCTTCCTGCCCGCCTGGCGGGCGACGCGGGTCCACCCGGTCGAGGCGCTCAAGGTGGACTGATCGCGGAGAAGGGGACGTAGGAGGCTCCACTCCCGCGGACGGAGGCGGCGACGCCGAGCTGCCCCTCGACCTGGTGGGGTGGTAGCCTCGGCGCGCGGGCGCGTCGTCGTCAGTGCATGCACCCCGGCGCGCCGCCGTCGACTACCAGCACCTGGCCGGTGATCGACTCGGCTCGGCAGAACGCCACCACCTGCGCGGCGATGTCCGCGATGTCCGCGGTGCGCCCCAGCACGACCTGACCGCGCACCATA
>QJYK01000199.1 GCA_003248075.1 Gemmatimonadota bacterium
GGCGACGAGAGCATCTCGAGCGACGGACGTTGGGTCACGTGGGTGGTTCGCTTCACCAACGTCGCCACCGACGAGGCCAAGCCCGAGCTCCATGTCCTGGACCTCGAGACGGACAAGGACATCGCCATCCCGAACGCGTCGAACGGCCTGTTCTCGCCCGACGGGCGTTGGATCGTCTACCAAGTGGACTCGATCGTGCCGCGAAGCGGCCGGGGAGGAGAGGAGGGCGGTGGAGAAGCCGGAGGACCGGGTGCAAACAGCCGCGGCGGCGCGTCGGGCACGCGGACGCTGCACCGCGTGGAGCTCCGGGAGCTGGCCACAGGAGAGACGCGGGTCTGGCACGACATGCAGTCGGCGACGTTCAACCGTGGCTCGACGTTCGTGCTCGTGCGCGACCGGGTCCCGGCGCGCTCCGGAGGCGGCTTCGGCGGCGGGCGCGGTAGCGGCGCCTCCGCGCCTCCCGACGAGGGCTCGGACGGCATCCTCCACGACCTCGGAACGGGGCGGAGCCAGCTGTTGGGAAGCGCGGGGGATGCCGCGTTCAACCCCCCGGGCGACCTCCTCGCGTTCACGGTGAACGCCCGGGTTCGAGACGCGAACGGCCTGTTCATCGTCGACCTGTCCACCGGCGCCACCCGCGCCCTGGACAACGCGGCGCGTACCTATGGGCGGTTGGCCTGGAACGACGCCGGAAGTGGCGTCGCCGTGCTCAAGGGTCAGGACGTGCCGAAGATGCGGGAGCGCGACAACGTCCTCCTGGTCGTTCCGGATGTCCGCGCCGCCCTCGGCGACGCGAGGCGCGCTCCGATGACGTTGGATACCACGGCCGTCGATTTCCCCGGCGGGTGGGTGATCAGCGACCGCGCGCCGTTGAGCTGGAGCGAGGACGGAGCGCGCATCTTCCTGGGTGCCATGCCCCAAACGCCGGCCAAGGACACGGTGCGTGTGGAGAGCTCTGACACGACGACAGACGTGGACGTGTGGCGGACCGCGGACCGACAGATCCAGTCGGTCCAGATGATCCGCGCCGAGCGGGACCGCAACTTCACGTACGCCCAGGCGTTCGACGTCGTCCGGGGTCGCTTCGTGGCCCTCGCCGACTCGACGATGCGCGACCTGGAGATCTCGCCGGATGGCCGCTGGGCCGTGGGCCGCGACGAGCGCCCGTACGTCTCCGACTGGAAGCCGAGTCGCGCCGACTTCTACCGGGTAAACACCGCGACGGGTGAGCGCACGCTCATCTCCGAGGGACACCTGACCCGGGATGCCTCGTTCGGGATCTCACCGAACGGTCGAAAGGTCCTCACCTGGAAGGACGACCGCTTCCAGGCCTACGACCTGGATTCCGGAGAGACCGTCACGTTGGGCGCCGGGGCGCCCGCGTTCACGGACACCACCTACGATCATCCCGGGCCGAGGCCGCCGTGGGGCGTCTCGGGATACAGCGCCGACGGCTCCACCGTGATCGTCGAGGACCGCTACGATCTCTGGACGCTTCCGCTCGACGGGGGGACCGCAAGGAACCTGACGGGCGGCTATGGTGCGGAGACCCGGACGGCTCTCCGGCCCGTGCGGCCGGAGCCGCTGGATTCCATGTCGCCTCGAAGCACGCGCACGGGGCAAGAATACGATCTGTCCCGACCGGTTACCCTCTCGGCCTTCGGTGAGCTGACCAAGAAGGCGGGCTTCTACCGATTGGCCAGGGGCCGCGTCGAGGAGGTCCTCTTCGACGACGCGCTCTACGACACCCCGACGAAGGCGGCTCGGGCGGACCGATTCCTGTTCACGCGACAGACCTTCGAGGCGTCTCCCGACCTACGCGTGTCTGGAGCCGACTTCGGGCGTGCGAAGCGGATCACCGACGCCAACCCCCAGCAGGCCGAATATCGCTGGGGACATTCCCTCGTGTTCGACTACACGGATCGCTACGGGCACCCGCTCCAGGGGGTTCTCTGGCTTCCCGACGGCTATCGCGACGGCGAGCGGCGGCCCACGCTCGTCACCTTCTACGAGAAGCAGTCGCAGAATCGGAACCGCTACCCGATGCCGGAGCTGTTCGTCAGCATGGGCCGGGCCAGCATCGAGGCGGTGAGTCGCGGCTATGTCGTGATGATCCCGGACATCGACTACCACACCGGTTCCTCCCACGAGGATCAGCTCGACGGCGTCGAAGCGGCGACGCGGCGAATCATCGAGATGGGTTATGCCGACCCGGAGCGCATCGGGGTCCACGGACACAGCTACGGCGGCGAAGGCGCCGCGTACATCGGCACCCGGTCCCGGCTCTTCGCCGCCGTGGGCGAGGGCGCCGGCGTCACGGACCTCTACACCGACTTCAGCCAGGAATGGGGCTGGTCGTATCAGGTGAGCGGCGGGTCGGGGCAGAACGGCAACCAGTATTACATCTACGGTCAGGGCCGCTGGGGTGCATCGCCATGGGAGAAGCCGGAGGTGTATCGCGGCGAGTCGGCGCTCACACACGCCGACGAGGCGACGCAGCCCATCCTCATCATGCACGGAACCGCCGACCCGACCGTGTCGTTCAACGAGAGCCTCAAGTTCTTCAACGCCCTCCGCTTCAACGAGAAGACGGCGTTCCTGCTCGCC
>QJYK01000157.1 GCA_003248075.1 Gemmatimonadota bacterium
GGGGTAGGACGGACGCGAGCGCCGCGGCGAGGAAGAGGCGCGGAACGAGACGAAAGCCGGGCATCGCAGCTCCTGGTTCGGGTAGCGCGGAACCTACGGCCTTCGTCGCGGCGGCGCCTCCACCCGGAGGGCGCGGAGGAATCGTAACTGGCAGGCGCAGGAACCCGATCGAGCGCCTCGTCCACGGGCAAGTGGCTTGGGTACCCTGCTTGACGATCCCCGGGCGCCGCCTCCAACGTGCGGCTCCCTTTCGTACCGGCCCTCACCGTCATCGGCTCTGGAGTCTTCGATTGCCCTGACGAGGCTCTGGCCCCGCTGATGGAACAGACCCGACGCACACGCACCTGCACGTGCCCGATGGCCTCGGCGGTCCTGGGGATCCTGGCTGTGTGCGCCGCCACGGTGCCGGCGAGAGCGACCGCCCAGGATGCCAGCGTCCGGGCCCTGCGCCTGAGCGAGGAGGAGGCCGCCCGCTTCCGGCTGGATGGCGCGCTGGGCGAGGATTTCTGGCAGCGGGCCGAAGCCGTCGGCCAGCTCCGCCAACAGGAGCCCGTCTCCGGCGCTCCCGCCTCGGAGCGAACCGAGGTCCGCATGGCCTACGACCAGGGGACCCTGTACGTCGGGGTCATGGCCTTCGACTCCGAGCCGGACCGGGTCGTGGCCCGCATCCTCCAACGGGACAGGGTCATGACGGCCGGCTTCCCCAATGGCGTGGCGCCTGCCGGCGATGACGTCGTGGCCCTGGTGCTGGACCCGTTCCACGACCAGCGGAACGGCGTGATCCTGGCCACGAACCCCAACGGAGCCGAATTCGACGCCCTCATCACGGACGAGGGCAAGGAGATCAACATCGACTGGCGGGGCATCTGGGAGGTCGCAGCACAGCGGACTTCCGAAGGATGGAGCGCCGAGTTCGCCATCCCGTTCCGGAGCCTGCGCTACCCGGACAGCTCCGGCGAGCGACCGTGGGGCCTCAACGTCTACCGCATGATACGACGGAAGAACGAGCAGGTCCTCTGGCAGTCCTGGAGCCGGGACGGGGGCGGCTTCCACCGCATCAGCCAGGCGGGCGACCTGATGGGGCTCCACGACCTGCCCCGCACCGGGCTCAACGTGGAGGTGAAGCCCTTCGCCCTCGGGGGTCGCACCCAGGCCCCCGACGCGTCCGGTGGGTTGCAGGGATCCGGTGAGCTCGACGCCGGCCTGGACGTGAAGGCCGAGCTCCGCCCTGGCCTGGTCATGGACCTGACGGCCAACACCGACTTCGCGCAGGTGGAGGTGGATGACCAGCAGGTGAACCTCACCCGCTTCAGCCTCTTCTATCCGGAGAAGCGGGACTTCTTCCTGGAGAACTCGGGGATCTTCGAGTTCGGCGTACCGGGCTTCTTCGAGACTCCGCCCTACCTCATGTTCTTCAGCCGCAACATCGGCATCGACGAGGACGGGGAGGTGCCCATCCTGGGCGGCGGCCGGCTCACGGGCCGGGTGGGGGGCCAGACCGTGGGGCTGCTCAGCGTCCGGACGGGGGACGCGCACGGCCGCTCGGGCGAGTCGTTCAACGTCCTGCGCATGAAGCGTGACGTGGGCCAGTCCGCCTACCTGGGGGCCATGCTCACGGACCGGCGAGGCGAAGGTCCCCGGAACACGGTGGTCGGGTTGGACGGCCAGGTGTATGTCCATCCGACCACGGTGGTGTCGGGCTTCTTCACAAACAGCTTCACTGAGGGGCCGGGCGGCGACGACCCGGCCTACCAGGTCGCTGCCGACTTCACGGGCGACGTGTGGGGCGGCTACTTCCAGTACTTCGCCGTGCACCCCGAAGCCACGGCGTCGAGCGGCTTCATCACCCGCACGGACCTGCAGCGAACCCAGCTCGTGGGGCGGCGCACGTTCCGCCCGGCGTGGCTCGGGCTCCGCAAGATGGACCTCCGCATCTCCAACCAATACCAAGCAACCACCTCGGGCCGATTCCAGGACTGGAGCTCGGGCCCATTCCTGATCATCGAGTGGAACTCGGGGGACTCGGGGGATATCCGGGCCAGTCTCGGTGAGAGCGAGGTGGACCTGGGGTTCCCCCTGGCGGGCCGTGTGGACGTGCCGGCCGCCCGCTACCGCGCCGACAACGTGTCGGCGAGCTTCACGAGCAGCCCCTCCCGGCCGTGGGCCGCGTCGGCGAGCGTCAGCGGGTCCCGCTTCTTCGGGGGCGATCTACGCAGCGCCGGCGGCAGCTTCACGCTTACACCCAATCCGTCCCTCTCCGTCACGGCGGGCATCAACCGAAGCCATGTGGACCTGCCCGGAGGGAGCTTCACCTCGAACATCACGACGCTCAGGGCCACCTACGCGTTCTCCACCCGCATGACCCTGGACGCCCTGGTCCAACACAACAGCCTGGACGACGCCTTGGTCACCAACGTGCGCTTCAACTTCATCCACCGCCCCGGAAGTGACCTCTTCCTGGTCTTCACGGAGGCGCGGGGAGTGGAAGGCGAGCTCTGGGACCTGGCGGACCGGGGGCTTGTGGCGAAGGTCACCTACCTGATGCGGTTCTGAAGCTTTCGCCCGTGCTAGAGCTCGGGGTGATACTCCGTGGCCCGGACGCTGAATCTTTAGGAGCCACCGGACTCCGCCCGCTGTGTCGGTGTGCAGCGCGAGCGCAGCAGCTGAAGGACGGGCCTCCGCCCGAGACTTGGCAAGGCGCTCCCGGCGGCCCAGTCTGCGTCCATGGGCGAGACACGGGTCGACCTGGTCAAGCTTCTCGAGGACCTCCGGGACGCCTATCCGGGGCCGCTCGAGGAGACGATCCTCACGGAGATCCTGGCGAACTCCATGGATTCCGGCGCGAGGACCCTGCGCCTGGAGACCGACCCGAGCGCCGCAACGCTCCTCGCGATGGACGATGGCGCCGGGATGACCCGGCGGAGCCTCGCCCGCTATCACGACCTCGCGACCACGAGCAAACGACGTGGGCGCGGGATCGGCTTCGCGGGGGTGGGGATCAAGCTCGGCCTGCTCGCCTGCGAAGAGGTGGTCACCGAGACCCGCCGCGGAGGTAGGCACGCGGCCACCTCGTGGCGTCTGGCTCATCGGACACGTGCGCCCTGGAGGTGGGTCGACCCCCCGTACTTCCTCGACGCCGATGGGACCGCGGTCCAGCTGCGTCTCTCGAACCCGCTCTCACAGCTTCTGGACCCGGGCTTCCTCGAGTCGGTGGCGCTCCGGCATTTCCAGCCCCTCTTCGAGCCGGAGTTCCTGCAGATCCTCGCGCCCGTCTACCCGGACGGCTTCTCCATCGTGGTGAACGACCACGTGGTGGTCGGGCCGATCCGACCGGCCGGCCGCTACCCCCTGGCCATCCGCATAGGCCGGCAGCGCAAGCCCTCCGGCATCGGCTACCTGTCCCGCCACGACCAGCCGCTTCCCGAGCCCGAGCGAGGCCTCGCCGTGAGTACCCTGGGCAAGGTCATCCGGCGTGGCTGGGACTGGCTGGGCATCACACCCGAGGAGCCCGACCGGATCGAGGGTCTCATCGAGGTGCCTGTGCTCGCCGAGGCGCTCACGCTCAACAAGGGGGACTTTCTCAGGCACGGGCAGCGGGGTACGCTCTACCTCTCCTATCGAAAGGCCATCCAGGAGGCCGTGAGGGCCCAGCTCGACTCCTGGGGCACCGCCGCTCCGCCTCCCCGCAAAACGCCGCGCACGCGCCCCATCGAACGCGACCTGCGCAAGGTGCTGGGAGACCTGGCAGACGACTATCCGGTGCTGGCGACGTTGGCCGCCCGGCGCTCGGGCGGACAGCGACGGCTGCCGCTGGGCGAGCCCCGTGGTGGGAGCCCTGGAGTGTGGGCGGGCGTCGAGCCACTGGCGGGCGTCGCGGCGGAGAGTGGGCAGGGCGAGCCGTCGGCCCACGACGCCGGGCCGGAGGAGCGGGGCGACCTGCCCGACAGCGCCCCGACGGCAGAATCGTCTCCGTCGGCCGACGACGACGGCGCGAAGGCGACGACCGGTGCCGCCGCGGCCACGCACCTCCCCGGACCCGCGCGACGCAAGCGGGCGGCCACGCTCTCCCTCGAGATCCGCTTCGAAAGCCTGCCGGGGGACGTGGCGCTCGGACGGCTGGTGGAATCCACCGTCTGGGTCAACGAGGCGCACCCGGCGTATCGCCGTGCGGTCGTCTCCCGGGCGGAGGGCTACCACATCGCGGTGACGGTGGCGGCGTCGCTGGCTCCGCTCACCGTCGAGCCCTCTCGCACACAGAGCTTCATCAACGAGTTCCTGGCGCGCTGGGGCGAAGCGGCGCTGAACGGGCGCCCGGGCTCCGGAGGCGCGCCATAGCCTGGGGCCGTGGCCGCTCTCGGCCACGGCCCCCGGGCGCTCTACGGCACGATGTTCTGATTCACGTGGAAGACGTTGTCGGGGTCGTACTTCCGCTTGATCTCGACGAGCCGCGAGTAGTTCGCGCCGTAGTTCGCCTGCACCCGGTCCTGATCGTCCGCGTCCAGGAAGTTCACGTAGCCGCCCTTTTCGGAGTGCGGGGCGATGGCGTCGGAGTAGTCGCGGACCCACTGGATGTTGGCTTGATCGGCGCTGGGATCGTCCCAGCCGGCGAGGATGACCATGGAGAAGTTGTCGGCACGGTGGCCGAACGCGGTCGCGTCGGAGGCGACGCCGTGGCACGCGCCGTTGATCGGGTACAGGTGCATGGTCGAGCTCACGGTCGGGGCCCTGGGACCGTATTCCGCGTGCACGGCGATCGCCTCGTCGGTGAGCTCCCGGACGTAGTTGCCCTTCCAGTACTGCCGGAGCCCTTTGGGGAAGAGCCCATCGAACGCTTGGTTGGCGGCCGGAAAAGGCGTCGGGCCGACCATCTCGGCCTTCACCTCGGCGACGTCGTGGAACGGCCTGAACTGCGCTTCACCCTCATCCAACGGACCGGTCCAGCACGCCACGATCGCCGCGAACATGTCGCCGTGTCGGTCCTCGGGGATGAAGGGCAGCGGGGGAGCGATCTGGAAGGCGGGAAACGCGCCCATCGCCTGGGGTGCGTCCTTGATGTACTCGCGGAAGAAGCGGAGGACGTTCTCCGTCTCCTCGACCTCGTAGAACATCGGACCCCAGTAGACGTCCTTCACCGGATGAAGCCGGTACTCGAAGGAGGTGCACACGCCGAAGTTGCCGCCCCCGCCCCGGATGGCCCAGAACAGGTCGGCGTTCTCCTCCTCGCTGGCGACCAGGAACCGACCGTCGGCCGTGACCACGTCGGCCGAGATCAGGTTGTCGCACGCGAGCCCGAAGCCACGCGACAGGTAGCCGACGCCGCCTCCCAGGGTGAGTCCGGCGATGCCCGTGGAGGAGATCATGCCACCGGGCGTCGCGAGTCCGAATGCGTAGGTGGCGCTGTTCAAGTCACCCCAGGTGACACCGGGATCGGCGCGGGCGGTCATCCCCCTCGGATCGACGCGGACCGTGCGCATCCGGGAGAAATCGATCACGACGCCGTCGTCCACGGTTCCGAAGCCGGGGGCGCTGTGCCCTCCGCCGCGGATCGCGAGGTCGAGGCCGTTCTCGCGCGCGTACAGGACGGTCGCCATGACGTCACCCGCGTTCGCCACCCGGACAATCGCAGAGGGACGTCGGTCGCTCATGCCGTTGTGGACGGCTCGAGCTTCGTCGTACGTCGCGTCTCCGGGAACGACGATCTCACCGCGAACACGTTCTCTCAGCTGGTCCGGCGTCATGGCCATGGGGCAAATCCTTTTGTGGTCGGGTATGAGCGGAAGGAATAGCCTTCTCGGCGTCGCTCGGCCACCCAGCCGCGGTTCAGGATCCCGACTTCAGGCCCCCGAGGAAGTGCTCGACACGCACGAGCGTGGGCTCCTCACCCTCGTTCCCCCGAAAGACCATCAGGAAGCGCCGATCGTCGGGGCTCACGTCGTAGCGGCGATAGTCGAAGCCGGCGACCGCGTCCGTGCGGAACAGCGCGCGCGGCGGTCCGTGATGGAACGTCGGCGTCGCGCTCACGTCGGCGACCATCATGTCCAGCGAGTTGAGGGCGCGGAAGAAGATCTCCTTGCCCGAATGTGCCCAGCGCGGCTCGACGCCTCCTTCGGCCGAGATCTGCCACAATCCGGCGTCGACGTCGGGGAACGGACGGACGTACACCTCCCAGCGGCCCGACGCGCTCGACGCGTAGGCGAGCCACCGACCGTCGGGTGAGAGCTGTGGGCTGCGCTCCGGTGCCGACGTGGCGACCAAGGGGCTCGGCATGGAGTCGCGACCCATCTCGAGTCCGAAGACGTCGTCGCCGCTGTTCATGAGGAGCCAGCGTCCGTCCGGGGACGGATACGCCTCGTCCACGTCGGGACTCGGCCGGATGATCAGCGAGTCCGTCCCGGTGCCGTCCGCTCGCCGGACCCACACCCCCGTGGGAGCCGTGCGCTCGGAAAGGAAGAAGACGGAGCGACCATCGAGGGACCAGCTCGGCTGCCTGTCGGGCGTGGCGTCCTCCGTCAGTCGCCTGAGCGGTCCGCCGGGAAGCTCCTTGATCCAGATATCGATGCCGGTGTTTCCTCGCTCCAGCTCCATGGCCACGCGGCTGCCGTCCGGTGAGAGCGCCACGCCCCGGATGTCCCCGCTCTCGTGCCAGGATGTATCCAGGGGGACGGTAGTGCCGTCCCGCTCGATCCACTCGAGCCTGGAGGCGATGCCGGCCGCGCCCGCGACGTAATACAGTGTACCATCCGCGCTCGCGGCGAAGTCGGCGCCGGCGTACGTGCCCGCCACCCGCACGTCGCGCGCGATCGGGACAGCCGGCCCCGTGAGCGCGAGCGTCCCCTCGTCGAAGGGGGCGGCTTGAAGCGTGCCGTCGGCCGTGACGAAGAGCAGGTGCCCCGCCTCGTACTTCGCGCTCACCCCCCGGACCACCTCAGATCGCTCGCCCGTCGCGACGCGAACCGCGACGATCCGGAAGTCTCCGGCAACCTCGGTCGCGCGACGGACGCGGACGATCGCCACCCGGTTGCCCGGAAGGACGGACGGCCAAGCGATGCCCACTTCCCCTGCAGCCGTATCGAGCGGCATCACGGTCTCGAGGCCGCTGCCATCGGGACGGATGCGCTGCAGGCCTCCCGTGTTGGCGTCGAAGTAGATGTACCCGTCCGAGGCCCACGTGGCCCCGCTCTGGCCCAACTGACCGAGGACGGTTCGGGGGACGCCGCCGGCGAGCGGGACCAGCTTCAGAGCGCGGCCCTGGAGGTCGGTGACGAACCCGATCTCGCGACCGTCGGGCGAAAAGAACGGATCGAAGGCCCCCTCGGTGCCCGGAATCACCGAGGGCGTCAGCTGGTCCCGAACCTTCATCCACAGCTGCCCCCCCGGGGCGCCTTCTCCCGTGTAGACGATCGTGGCCCCATCGGGCGACACGGCCAGGTGCGTACCGAGACTCGAGAGGTCCAGACCCTGTCCCGCCGCGAAGCCCACGTTGAACCGGCTGAGCTGCTGGAGATCCGTGCCGCGGCCCCACAGTGTAAACGCAACGGCCAGCGCCGCCACGGCCCAGCCTCCCCACGCGAGGACGCGGCTTCTGGCGGGCACGCCGCGCGAAGCGCCGGTGCGGCGGAGGCCAGCGGCCGGTCCCGTCGTGGGCAACGTTCCCTCGAGCGCCGCCGCGAAGTCGGACGCGCGGGCGAAGCGGTCGGCCGGGAGCCGCTCCAACGCCTGCGCGATGGCATCCGACACGTGCTGCGGCGTCGTCCTGCGGTGGGTCGTCACCGGCTCGCACGACGCCGTCAACACCCTCGCCACGATGGCCTGTGCCGTGGGACCCGTGAAGGGTGGCTCCCCCGCCAGCATCTCGTAGAGCGTCGCGCCCAACGCGTACACGTCGCTGCGGGCGTCCACGTCCCGGTCCCCCATCGCCTGCTCGGGACTCATGTAGTGGGGCGTGCCCAGGCTCATCCCGGTCTCGGTCATGCGCGACCCACCCGCGCTGCTGACCGCCAACGCGATGCCGAAGTCCGCCACCAACGGCTGCCCGTCGTGCAGGAGGATGTTCTCGGGCTTGATGTCGCGGTGGATCACCCCGTGGCGGTGCGCGTAGTCCAACGCGCCCGCAACCGCCGTCCCGATCCGCACGGCCTCGTCCACCGGGAGCTGCTTCTCGCGGTCGAGGCGCTCACGGAGCGTGTCCCCTTCGACGTAGGGCATCACATAGAAGAGGAAGGAATCGGCTTCGCCGGAGTCGTAGAGCGGCAGGATGTGCGGATGCTGGAGGTTCGCCGTCGTCTCGATCTCCGCGAGGAAGCGCTCGGCGCCCACGATGGCGACCAACTCCGGTCTCAGCACCTTCAGGGCGACCCTGCGGCGGTGCCTGAGGTCCTCCGCCAGGTAGACCGTGGCCATCCCCCCCTCGCCGATCTCGGTCTGCACCGAGTATCGGCCGGAGAGCGCGGCCTTCAGCCGGGATGTGCGGTCATCGGTCATGGATGCCCAAGATCCGACCCCGTGAGGAGGAACCGCAACCGGGAGGCACCCGACCCCGGTCCCGGGGATACCCGAGCCGGCTTCAGCGCACCGGGTCGGGTCTCCGCTCCCGCAGCAGCGCCACGGCCGCGTCCTGCCCGCCGTGGAGCCCCCAGCCGAGGGGCGTCCCCCCGTAACGGCGGTCCCGGAGGTCCGCGTCCGCGCCGGCGTCCAGGAGCGCCGCCACCCGCGCCAGGTCACCGTGCCACATCGCGTCGTGGAGCGGCGTTGCGCCCATCGGCCCGTCGAACGCGTCGGGATCGGCACCGTGCGCGACGAACCGCTCGATCAACGGGGGCACGGTGCGCAGCAGGATCGAGACGTCCGCCTCGGCCAGGTGTTCCACCAGCCCGGAGTGTGCCGCGAGGAGGCGCTCGGCCCCCGTCACGTCACCCCGGCGTGCGGCGTCCAGGAGCAGCACGTCGGGCGGGCTGTTCTCCACGAGGAAGCGGCGCACCGACTCGTGCCCCCGTTTCTCGGCGACCGCGAGCGGCGTGGGCACGAACCCCAGCCGCCAGATGTAGATGTTGCCGCCGGGAGGGTCGCCGAAGCGGCCTCGCCCCGTGCGCGAGCGCGCCGAGGCCGGATCCGCCGCCAGGACACGGGCCGCCAGGTCGACGTCGTCCAGCACCGCGGCCATGAAGAGATCGGGCTCCGCGCCCCGCGTGACGAGGTAGGCGGTCACGTCCTCGCGCTCTTCGACGGCCCACATGGCGGCCGTGCTGTTGTGGTCCGTGCAGCGCTGGTGGACGTCCGCTCCCCGCTCGAGCAGGAACGCCGCGATCTCGGGATCCGCGGCGAGGTGCAGCGGCGATGCGCCGTCGGGCCCGCGCTCGGTCACACGCTCGGGCGCGGCATCCAGCATCGACGCCAGCAGGTCCGTGCGTCCGAGCGCGGCGGCGGAGTGCAGATCGATCGTGGCGCCCCGGGCCACGAGGTGCTCGGCCAGGTCGAGGTGGATGGGACCGTTCCCCCCGAGCGCGGCGTGCAGGGGCGCGTACGGCCCGTTTTCCCAGTCCGAGCGCAGGTCCGGGTCCGCCCCCGCGTCGAGGAGCACGTCCACCAGCTCCGGGCTCCGGTGGTTTCCCACCGCCACGTTCAGCGCCCGCCCGCCGAACCAGAACAGGGGACGGTTGACCAGATCCCCCAGGCCGCCGGCCTCCACGAGCGCCCGGACGCCAGCGACGTCTCCCTGCTCCACAGCCCGCTTGAAGCGCTCCTCCCTCCCCCCGTCCCGCTCCTTCACCGCCCGCTTGGGGCCCGCCTTCCTCCCTCCATCTCCCATTTATCCTCCACGCGGCCCGTCGAGGCGGGCCCCTGACCCTGGCTGTCCGCATCACCGTGGTACGGAGCACCGACATCGTCGATAGGGGCGGCCCGGGGTGCAAGGCTGTCAGGCCACCTGGCGCGGATCGTCCCATGCATCGAGGGCTGACGAAGCTGCCTGCGCGGTCAGGACCGATCCCGGGGTCGGCCCGTCGATCGCTCCAGGCGCGCCGCCGGGCTCCGCCGGCGACGCTTCGCCGCCCACGAGTGCGACCACCGAGCCGAGGATCAGCGCCATCGACAGGAGCAGGGGCCCCGAGACGGTCTCGTGGCCGAGCGCGGCTCCGAGCGCCACCGCAACGACCGGGTTCACGTAGGTGTGCGTGGACAATCGAGCCGGGCCCACGTGGCGGAGCAGCCACGCGTATGCCGCGAAGGTCAGCACGGATCCGAAGACCACGAGGTAGCCGAACGCGGCGAGGGACCGTAGCGAGGGAACGACCTCCAGGCCCCTGAGCTCACCCAGCGCGGGTGAGAGCACGGACAGGACGACACCACCGCCCAGGAGCTGCATCCCGGCGACCTGCACGGGAGGCAGTCTTGAGAGGGGCCCCGTACGCGTGACCGCGGCCGACCAGGAGAGGGTGGCCAGGAGCGCCGCGCCGACCCCCACCGCGTCCGGCCGTGCGGCGTGGTTGCCGGGTAGCACCATCATCCACACGCCCGTGAACCCGGCCAGGAGCGCGAGCGCCGTTCGCGCGGAGGGTCGGGGCCCCGTCCGGATCGCGACTCCGCCCAACCAGCTCAGCAGGAGGATGAAGGCCGGCTCGGTCGCGACGACCAGCGCGGCGACACCGGACGCGATCCGCGTCTCCGCCCAGGCCAGCAACGCCTGCCCCGACACGAACAGGAGGGTGCCGGCGACCAGCGCGCTCAGCCAGTCGACGGGCGCTGGACGCGGCGCACCCTGGCGCCGCGTCCACCCGTACAGGATCCCCCCGGCCACCAGGCAGCGGGCTCCGATCATCAACAGCGGCGGGATCGTCTCGACCGCCCAGGCGATCGCCAGATAGGTCGAGCCCCACACCACGTACACAAGTCCGAAGGCCCCCACGGTCCGAAGACCCTCCCCCCTGGAGGCCGCCCCGCGCCGCCTCATCGGGCCCACCACCCCGCACCGCCACCGTCGGTCACCAAGCGCACCCAGACCGCCACCGCTTCCACCACCCACGCCCGGACCCGCGCCATCCCCACCTCCCCGATCCCGCCCGCTGTTGACCACCAAAAACCGTTTAGATAGTTATAATGGTAGCAGAACCGCACTAACCGGTCAATAGAGATTTGGTGGTTATGACGAAGGCGCACGTGCCGGAGCCGGTCGAGTCGATGGGGCTCGTGGGCGGCGACGTCAGCCTGGACTTCGTCAACACCGCCAGCGGCCGGTCCAAGGGGAGCTTCCAGGACAAGCTGCGCACCTATGAGGACCTGGTGACGTGGGCCGAACGGGCGGGGCTGGCCGGCACGTCGTGGGGGTCCCGACTCCGCCGCCTCGCGGCCGCTGACCCGCGGCAAGCGGCCCGGGTCCTGGAGCAGGCGCGCTCCCTGCGCGAGCTCCTCTTCCGCGTCTTCTCCGCGCACGCGCCGAGCCGGGAGGACCTGGAGGGCCTGGGCGACACAGCCGCCCGGGCCGCCTCGATGCGACGCCTGAGCCGCGTCGATGACGGGTTCGCCTTCGCGTGGCCGCAGTCAGACCAGCTGGAGCAGGTCCTCTGGCCGGTGGCGTTGGCGGGCGCCGAGCTGCTGGTGTCGGAGGAGCGCGCGCGGGTGAAGGAGTGCGCCTCGGACACGTGTGATTGGCTCTTCCTGGACCGGAGTCGAAACCACAGCCGGCGCTGGTGCGACATGAGCGATTGCGGCAACCGCGCCAAGGCGCGGCGCTACCAGGCGCGGCATCGACACTCCTAGGCCCACCGTAAACCCTCCCGAAAGGATCACTGCGACCATGGCCCGGAAGGACGAGCTGCTTGAAGAGTTCCAAGAGGAGATGGCCACGACTCGGCGCGTCCTCGAGCGCGTGCCGGACGGGAGAGGGGACTGGAAGCCCCACGCCAAGTCCTTCTCGCTCGAGCACCTCGCGCAGCTCGTTTCGCGGATGCCCGGCTGGATCGGCCAGACCTTGAGGGAGACGTCGCTGGACCTCGGCGCCGGCGCCGGCTACTCGTCGGAGACGACGACGACGCTGTTGAAGGGGTTCGACGCAAACGTCGCGGACACGCGCTCGGCGATCCAAGCGGTCGAAGACGGCGACTGGGGAGTCATGTGGGCGCTCCGGCACGGTGACCTCGAGCTGATGAGCGCGCCTCGATGGAAGGTGGTGCGCATGCACATGAGCCACCTCGTGCACCATCGGGCACAGCTCGGGGTCTACCTGCGTCTGCTCGACGTTCCCGTACCCTCCATGTACGGCCCGACCGCGGACGAGCCCTGGAGCGGATAGGGAGCTTCACTCAATAGTCCCCAGGACGGTCACAGGCTCAGGACGGGCGCACGTAGGTCAGCTCACGCCGCTCCCGGACGCAGCGGAGCAACAGCGATCCCCGGCTCATGGACCCGAGCCCGATCAGCTCGCGGGGCACGTGAAGCCGGTCGCCCAGAACCTCCGTCAGCGGCGTCACGTACTTCTCCGTCGCGATGCTCCCGAGGAGCACCACGAAGTCGTCCGCATGGAGCCGTTCCGCGAGCAGCTCCGTAGCCGCGCGTAGGGTGCGTACGTAGCGACGGTCGCTCAGGTCGACGGGTACGCGGGCGATCGCCCGGAGACCGGCCAGGTCCAGGGGTTCGTCGGGCGGGCGGAGTCCCAGACCCGGCACGATCACCCGCGTGCCGACGCCCCCAGCGGGCGTCCGAGCGAACGCTTCGGCGTAGGCCAACTTGCCGCGGAAGTACAGCTGACTCACGAAGGTGAAAACCTCGCCGACGGTGGCGCCTTCACTCGATCGCAACCGCCGGGCGAGCGGGGCGCGGGCCGGGCGTCGGAACAGGACCTTGGCGCGCTCGCCGGAACAGTCGGCCGGTGACAGCACGAAGATCGGTCGACCGACGTCCTCCGCGTGCGCCGGCAACCTCCCGCTCACAAGAGCCGGTCGAGCGCCTGGTAGCTCTGGTTCATCCCATCCTCCATGCCGGAGTCCACCATTCCGTCCCGCTCCTCCGCCGTGAAGAAGATGCTGTCGACGACCAGCTTCGTGCGACCGTCGCCGAGGTCCTCGAGGCGCATGGCCTGGCGGGCCGGGTGGGCGGGCATGCCGTCCCACTCGAAGGTCATCGTCATCCGCTCCGGCGCCACCACGTCGCCGTAGCGTCCCTCGAAGCCGTGTCGTCCGTGGTCGCTGTGCTCGACGAAGCGCCAGTGGCCTCCCCGCTCTACCTCCAGGCGCTCGACGGTCAGCGGGTTCCCCCGACCCCACCACCTGGCGAGTTGCGCGGGGTCGGTCATGGCGCGCCAGACCCTCCCGCGCTCGGCGTCGAAGGTGCGCTCGATGTGGATCTCCCGGTCGCTCGGGAAAGTGACCGTCGCGTTCTTCGGGGGCTTCTCGACATTCGCCTTCATGGGAGGGTCTCCGTGGTTTCTTCGAGGAAGGCCTCGAGGTGGTCCATGCGCTGTTCCAGCATCCGCTGGTAGCCGCCGATCCAGTGTGACTCCTCATCCAGGCGTCGCGGACCGAGCCTGCACGTGCGGACCCGTCCGACCTTCTCGGTCGTCACCAGCCCCGCCTCCTCCAGGACCCCCACGTGCTTCTTGATGCCCGTGAGCGTCATCGCGAAGAGCCCCGCGAGATCGCTGATCGAGGCGTCGGAACGTCCGAGACGCTCCAGGACGGCCCGGCGTGTCGGGTCCGAGAGGGCGGCGAACGTCGTGTCGAGAGGAGAATACTGAACCATATGGTTCAGTATATAGGGACGCCCATTCCGGCACAAGCGAGGTCCGCCCGAGGGAGGGAACGAGGCCGAGGGAACCGCTTGACGGCGCCGGCCCGCGGGAGGTCAGCCGTCGCGCAGGGCTTCCATCGGGTGCACCCCAGCCGCGCGACGCGCGGGGACGACCGCAGCGATCAGCCCGATCAGGCCGAACAGCGCGGCCATCGCGGCGAACGTGGCGGGGTCGAACGGCCGTACGTGCACGAGCAGGCTGGCCATGAAGCGGGTGAGCCAGAACGACCCCAGGAGGCCGAGCCCGACTCCGGTCACCATGGGTGCGAGCCCCTGGCGCACGACCATGCTCAGGATGGCGGGTCGTGGGGCTCCCAGCACCACCCGCATCCCGATCTCCGCGCGGCGTTGGCGCACGACGTAGGAGAGCACGCCGTAGACACCGATGCTGGCCAGCCCCAGCGCGATGAGAGCGAAGATCCCGATGAGCACGAGCGCGAAGCGGGTCGGGGCTATGACCTCCCAGACGACCTGCTGAAGGCTCTTCAGGTCGGCCACGACGACGTGGGGGTCCATCTCGGCCACCGCCGCCCGCACGGCAGGAGCCAGCGTCGCGGGCTCCACACCACGGGCCCTCACGACCCAGCCGGCAACGCCCGGGTCGTCCGCCCAGCGGGCGTTGAAGTAGACCGCCTCCTGACTGTCGAACGCCGGCGACTCGGAGCGCTGATGCTCCACCACACCCACGACCTGCATGAGCTGCGGCTCGGGCCCGAGGCGGACCACCAGGGTCTGCCCCACGGGGCTCTCGTCCGGCCACAGACGCCGGGCCACGATCTGGTCGACGATGACCGTGGCGGCGCCGTCTCCCGCGAAGTCCGACGCGTCGAAGTCTCGACCCTCCAAGAGGCGGGTCCCCATCGTGCGGAAGTAGTCCGGGTGCACGAACCGGTACGTCGCCTGACCGTAGAGCGCGTCGTCGCTCAACGCCTCCCTCGTTCCGTACCTCC
The DNA here is from genome assembly GCA_003248075.1 of Gemmatimonadota bacterium. Classification (GTDB taxonomy): domain Bacteria; phylum Gemmatimonadota; class Gemmatimonadetes; order Longimicrobiales; family Gaopeijiaceae; genus SZUA-318. Next base: position 14,727 of record QJYK01000157.1, read on the forward strand.
CCAGGGCGGACGCGCCGAGCAGGGGAAGCATCGCCGCGGCGGACACACCGTCGACGCCGGGAAGCGCGCGCAGGCGGTCGCTCAACCCTTCAGCGAAGACGCGACGCTGTTCGCGCCCGTACCCCTGCAGTTGGGTCTGGAAGGTCAGGGCCGAGTCGGTCTCGAAGCCCGGATCCGAGCGTGCGAGCTCGATGAAGCTCCGCACCATCAGCCCCGCGCCGATGAGGAGCACGACCGACAGCGCCACCTCGGCGGTCACCACCCCCCCACGGAGGGCTCCGGTACGACCGAGCGCGGAGGCCCGACCTCCCTCCTTGAGGACCTCGGCAACATCGGTACGGCCGGCGCGCACCGCGGGCAGAAGACCGAACAGCAGGGCTGCGCCCACCGTGGCCAGCACCGCGAACGCGAGCACCGTGGCGTCCATCGACACGGTGTCCATGCGCGGGAACTCCGGAGGACCGAGGGCCAGCAGCGCCTTCATGCCCAAGTAGGCGAGGACGAGGCCCACCGCGGCCCCGAAGGCGCCCAGCACGAGGCTCTCCGTGAGCATCTGTCGGACGACGCGGCCACGACTCGCCCCGAGCGCCGCCCGGACGGCGTTGTCCCGCGCCCGCAGCGATCCCCGGACGAGCATCAAGCTCGAGACGTTGGCGCACGCGATCAGGAGCACGAAGAGCACGGTGCCCATGAGCGCGAGGAGGACCGGCCGGACTCCAGCGGAGACGTCCTGGTGCATGCCGACCACGCGCAGGTCGTAGCCGGCACCGCGAGAGGCCGCGTTGATCTCCTGCTCGAACGCCACCACGGCGTCGACCTGCGCCCGCGCCTGGGCGAGGGTGGCCCCGTCGCGCAGCCGGCCGACGACCTCGAACGTGGCTTCGCGGCGGTCGGCGTTGACCATGTCCATACGCGGGGCGAACCAGGCGTCGACCCTGGTCGTCATGCGGGAGTCCGGCGGCATGAGCAGCTCGAAGTCCGGCGGCATCACCCCGACCACCTCGACCCGATTTCCGAAGAGCTGGACGAAGCGTCCGAGGATGTTCTCGTCCCCTCCGAAGTGGCGCTGCCAGGTGTCGTAGCCGAGGATGACCGCCGCCGGCGGAACCGCGCTCGGGTCGATGTCGTCGGGGAGCGGGGTCGCATCTTCGGCCTCGAAGCTCCGCCCGAGGAGCGGTCGCACCCCGAGGAGCTGGAAGAGCCCGGGCGTCACACCCGAGGTCGTGATGCGCACCGCCTGGTCACTATCGTCGATGAGGGTCCCGGTGAATGTGAACTGGCCCTCCATCTGCTCGATCCCGTCGACGCGCTCCCGCAGGTCGAGCAGGATCCGCGAGGAGATCGGCCAGTTGGTGACCCCTCGGCTGGTCAGGGAGGCGCGAACGAACACGAGCCGGTCGGGCTCGGGGTAGGGAAGCGGCCTGAGGAGGACGGCGTGCACGGCGCTGAAGATGGCGGTCGTGGCGCCGATGCCCACCGCGATCGTGGTGGCGGCGACCGCCAGGAACCCGGGGGACCGGGCAAGGGAGCGCAGCGCGTAGCGGACATCCTGGAGCAGACGATCCATGATCACCTCGACCGGCTGGTTCTGCGTCGGGGAGTCTACCTCCTGGATGTCGTCGGAGCGAGCGAGGGTTGCGAGGAGACCCGACGCCCCCCCACTCACTCCGACTTGATCGCCGCCGCGGGCTCGATGGAGAGTGCTCGTCGGACCGGCACCGTGCACGCAGCGAGTCCCGCCACGATCAGGAGCGTGGAGACGACCACGAGCGAGCCAGGGCCCTCGTCCGCCACGCCGTCCCGCAGGACGGGCACCGCCACCAGACTGCCCAGGGCGACCCCCGCGAGGAGCTGGACTACCGCCCGTCCGAAGATCACGCGCACGATCTGGCGCCGACCGGCTCCCACGGCGGTACGGATCGCGATCTCGCGGGTCCGTTGGGACACGGTGAAGGACATGAGCGCGTAGATGCCGGCCACGGAGAGCATCAGCACGATCGCGCCCACGGACATGAAGATCCAAGCCCCGATGCGTGAGCCCATGTGCACGGGTCTCCACGCTTCCCCCAGCGTGCCGACCTCCGACAGTCGCAGCGTCGGGTCCACAGCGCCGACCATCCCATAGAGGCGGCCGGCTAGGGGAGGCGCGCCGGGCCTCATGCGAAGGAAGAGCTGCGTCGCAGGAGCCTGCGGCATGCCGACCAATCCGACGGCTCGTGGGGTGACCGGCGCCAGGTCCAGGGGCGCGTAGATGACCGCATGCGCGCCCGGGCCGAACACGTCGACTCCCGGATTGCGTACGACGCCCACGATGTCGACCGAGGCTCCCTGGGCCGGGGTGGTGACGATCGACGCCTCTCCCTCACGCTCGGAGAATCGGAGCTGACCGCCCACGGGATTCCGCCCGCCGAGGGCATGCTCGACGAACGCCTGATTGACCACCACGGCCCGGGTATTCGGCCCGAAGTCGGCGTCGCCCAGCGACTGCCCCGCGATCGGGGTCGCACCCATGAGATCGAGGTAGGACCGGTCGACCAGCAGGGTGCGGGCGCGCGCGGAGATCGGAGGGCTCGAGCCGTCGCCGACGAACTCGACCGGGCTCCCGATGTGGTTCATCGCGGATAGCCCGCTCGCGAGAGCCACGCCCTGGACCGTCGGGTCAGTCGCAATGCGGTCCCTCACCTCTTGGAAGAGCCGCTGCGAGCCCTCCAGGAACAGCGTCTCCTCTGCTTCGGTGCGCAGCGGCACGGATGGGTCTCGGCCGAGCTGCGCGGTGACGAACGCGTCCGCGGGGAAACCGGTGAGCAGGGGGTTCTCGAACGCGGTCCCGGCCTGGGAGACCGCCAGGGGCAGGAACGCGACGGAGATCGCGATCTGGAGCACGATCACGACGGTCCACACACCGCCGAAACGGAGCTGGCCGCCGCCGGCCGAGATCCGGCCGAGGCGCGTCTGCACGTCGCCGCCCGTGGCCTTGAGCGCCGGAACGACGCCGATCATCAGGGCCCCGACCAGAGCCAGGACGATCGCGTACGCGATCGTCCCGGGGGACAGGGCGTCGTTCCACCAGAACGGGGGGCGGGGCGCCTGCTGGACGTCGAAGAAGAGGCGGCCGATGCGACCGAGCGTCACGCGCGTGAGCAGCATCCCGGACAGCGTCGCTGCACCGACGAGCACGAGGGCCTCGGCGAACAGCTGGGACACGATCCGGCCGCGAGTCGCCCCGAGTGAGGTGCGGACCGCGATCTCGCCCTCCCGCGTGACGGTGCGCGCGAAGACCAGGGTCGCGACGTTCGCGCAGGCCACCACCAGAAGGAAGACGAAGAGCAGGCCCACGCCCGAGAGCACGAGCGCCAGACGGCCGCCCGAGGCCCGCCGCGCGAAGGCGGACAGCTTGGGACTGAGCCGTCCATAGATCTCGGGGAAGTCCGCAGCGGCACGGCGCCCCGCGATGTCCAGCTCGGCCTGGGCGGACGTCAGCGTCGCTCCCGGAGCGAGCCGTGCGAACAGGGTGGCCCGCGGCGCGCGACCGGGCTGGAGATCCGCCGGATCGGCCCGCCACGGGACCCAGGCGTTCTGCATGAGTGGGAAGCCAAACCCCTCGGGCATCACCCCGACCACGGTGGTCGGCATCCCCCCGAGCTGTACCACTCGCCCCGTCGGGTCGGGATCGCCGGAGAGGAGGGTCTGCCACGCGTCGTAGCCCAGCACGACTACGGGCGTGGCGTCCGGATGCTCGTCCGCCTCGATGAGGAACCGCCCGAGATGGGGCGGGACGCGGGTCATCCGGAACGCCGACGCGCTGATGCGGGCGAGGCTCACCGTGCCCACGTCCCCGCGGTCGCTCACGAGACCCTGTTCCAGGGTGACGTACGCGCCGAGCTCCTCGAGCGAGGAGATCGACGCCCTCCAGACCTCGAGGTCGTACAGGGAAGCGGGTGTGGACCCGCCGGCGTCGGCGTCGAGTTGGTACAGGCGAACGATCCGCTCCCCGTCCTCGAGAGGCAGACTCGGGGCGAGCAGGTCGCGCACGAACTCGGAAGCCCCGACGCCGATGGCCGTGGCGACCGCGATCGCGATGCCACCGACAAGGGTGAGCATCGGGTACTTCACCAGCATCCGGAGGCCGAGCTTGAGGTCGAGGCCGACCGAGGAGCTCCTGGCCGCGAGGTCGTCCCTGAGCCGCTCGGCGGCGAAGCGGCCAGAGATCGCGAGGACCTGGCCGGCGTACCACAGGGCGGCTCGGGTCGCCCCACCCTGGCGCCGCCGGGCGCCGTAGAGCTCGTCCAGATCCCCCACGATCCCCTCGCGGACATCCGACGGGAGGGCGCGCGCCAGGAGGCGTCGCAGGGGGCCCGGCGGCGAGGCGCTCACGGTGCGTCTTGAACGGATTCGGGGTCCAGATCGCCCCACATCGACTCCATGGCCCGCCGCGACTCACGAAGCATCTCCGCTCCGACCGGCTCGACGCGCACACAGCGGCGCGACTTCCCACCGCGCTCGCCGGTCGGTTCGCTCATCCACGAGCTGACGAGGCCTCGAGCCTCGAGACGACGCAGCGTCACGTAGACCGCTGCGCGAGAGACCTTCCGGCCGGTCCGCCGCTCGATCTCGTCCACGATGGGGACCCCGTACGCGTCCCCCTTCACGTGCAGGACGGCCAGGAGCACCATCTGCTCGAACTCCCCCAATCCCTTTGGCATCCGCCCCTCGTCAAGAAAGTATACGATGTCAACATTATCTCCATGGCAGACGCTGTCAAGTACTCTGCCATACAGAGTTAGCGTCTGCACGAGCCTCGCCGACGGAGCGACGAGAGGTGCCGGTCCCGGCCAGTGCTCCCGAATCGTTACATTTCTGGATTGTCCCCCGGGCCTATCGTACATTTTACGTTCCGTAGACGACCTCCCGTCCGAGGAAGACCCGTGAACCGTCTCGCGAGGACCATCCCCCCGATCCTGGTGCTCACGCTGGCCTGCGGTGGTGGTGAGGGGACCGGTCGCGCCCTCATCCAGAACAAGGGCTCCGACACCATGGTCAACGTGGCCCAGTCCTGGGCCGAGGCATACGGCCAGGTGAACCCCAACGTCGCCGTCGCCGTGACCGGGGGCGGGTCCGGGACCGGGATCTCGGCGATGATCAACGGCACCGTGGACGTCGCCAACGCCAGCCGCTCCATGAGCGAGGAGGAGTTCGCGGCGGCCCGTGCCAACGGCGTCGAGCCTGTCGAGCACACCGTCGGGTTCGACGCCCTCGCCGTGTTCCTGAACCCCGCCAACCCGATCACGTCGTTCACCTTCGCGCAGCTCGCCTCGATCTACGCCGAGGGCGGTGCAGTTGAGACCTGGAGCCAGCTCGGCGTGACGGTGCCCGGCTGCCCGAGCGGCGAGATCGTCCGCGTGAGTCGCCAGAACAACTCCGGCACGTACGCCTACTTCAAGGAGGTCGTGCTCTCCGAGGCCGAGTTCAAGCTCGGCTCGCGCGACATGAACGGCTCGTCCGAGGTCATCGACGTCGTGGCCCACACGCCCTGCGCCATCGGATACTCTGGGCTGGCCTACGCGACTCCCGAGGTCAAGATGCCCTGCGTCGCAGCGGAGGAGGGCGGCTCCTGCGTGGAGCCGTCCGAGGACACGGCCCTCGACGGGACCTACCCCATCGCGCGCCCGCTCTTCATGTACACCGCGGGCGAGCCCACCGGCGCGGTCGCGGAGTACATGGACTGGATCCTCTCGGATGCCGGCCAGTGCATCATCAAGAAGGCCGGCTACGCGCCGACGCACGCGATCGAGTGCATGTAGCGACCTGCCCACCGCTCTCGTAACCCCGATCCCATGAGCACCCACTACGAAGAGCGGATGGAGGCCGAGCGGTCCGAGATCGACCGCAAGCTCCGCAAGGTGTCGCAGCTGATCGAGGATCAGGTCCGCAAGGCCGTGCAGGCGTTGTTCAGCGACGACGACGACCTCGCAAACCAGGTCATCCTCGGCGACCGGCAGGTCAACCGCCGGATCAAGGAGCTCGACTACCTGTGCCACGCCTTCATCGTGCGGCACGCGCCGAGCGCCGGGCACCTACGCTTCGTGTCCGCGGTCCTCCGACTCGACGTGGCGCTCGAGCGCGTCGGAGACTACGCGAGCTCGATCGGCCGGGAGGTGGTGCACCTCAGCCGGCGGCCTTCCGAAAGCGTCGCGCGCGACATCGAGCTCATCGCGATGCAGTCGCGTAAGACGTTCTCGAATTCGCTGACCGCGTTCCACAACCGTGACGTCGCGCTGGCCCGCGAGACCTACGGGCTCGCGAACCAGACCGACTTCACTCTGCAGGCGGTCTTCGACGCGCTTCTCGCCGCCGGCGAGGCGAGGGAGATGCCGCTGGCCGACGTGTTCGCGCTCTTGCGCATCGTCAACCTCCTCAAGCGCGTCGCCGAGCAGTCCGAGAACGTGTGCGAGCAGACGATCTTCGCGGTCACCGGGGACACCCGGGACCCCAAGATCTTCCGGGTGCTCTTCGTCGGGGACAAGAACGACAGGGCGAGCCTCATCGCCGAGGGGTACGCGCGGAAGGCGTTTCCCCAGGCCGGCCGGTACCAGAGCGCGGGCTGGCACCCCGTCGACAAGGTCGACCCGACGCTCCTGGAGTTCCTGGACGAGAAGGGCATCGACGTCAAGCACCTCGAGCCGACCCCGCTGCAGGCAGCTCTGGAGCAGCCGGAGCACTTCCACGTGATCGTGTCGCTTGCCCCCGGTATCCAGGAACAGCTCACCGGCGTCCCGTTCCGGTCCGTGGTCCTGGAGTGGGACGTGAAAGGCGGGGGGAGCATGGACAAGGACGCGCTGGAGGCGTTGTACCAGGACCTCTCGGTCCGCGTGCAGGATCTGATGATCACGCTAGCCGGGCCCGAAGCGCGCTGATCCGGTGACGAACATCGACCGCACCGTGGACCTCGATCGCAGAGGTCGGGACTGGTACATCGACAAGGCGGTCTCCTGGCTCGTCTTCGTGGGCGGGGCATCCGCGATCGTCCTGATCCTCGGCATCTTCGCGTTCGTCACGAAGGAGGGGCTCGGGTTCATCCTGGGACCGATGAACTTCGTCGAGTTTTTCACGAACCCGGCGTGGCGTCCGACGTCCCGGCCTCCGACCTATGGCATCCTCGCGCTCATGGCCGGGACCGCATCGGTCACCGGGCTCGCGATGCTCATCTCCGTGCCGTTCAGCCTCGGCGCCGCGATCTACATCGGCGAGTTCGCGACTGGAAAGGTCCGGGAGACCCTCAAGGTCCTGGTCGAGCTGCTGGCGGCGATCCCCTCGGTGGTGTGGGGCTTCATCGGCTTGTCGATCATGAACCCCCTCATCATCCGTGTCTTCAACGTGCCGCTGGGGCTCGGCATCCTCAACTCGGGGATCATCCTGGGACTGATGGCCGCGCCGATCATGACCACGATCGCCGAGGACGCGCTCAAGGCGGTTCCCGACAGCTACCGGGAGGCGGCCGAGGCGATGGGCGCGAGCCGTTGGCAGGTGATCCTCAAGGTCGTCCTACCGGCGGCGAAGCACGGGCTCATGGCGGCGGTGCTGCTGGGCGTCGGCCGTGGCTTCGGTGAGACCATGGCCGTCCTGATGTCGAGCGGACACTCGATCAACCTCCCAACCAGCCCCTTCGACTCCGTGCGTGCGCTGACCGCGACCATCGCGGCGGAGCTCGGTGAGGCTCCGGGCGGCTCCGACCACTTCCGCGCACTCTTCACCATCGGGATCCTGCTCTTCCTGGTGACGTTCGCGATCAACCTGACCGCCGACATCGTCGTGCGCGGCAAGGGCAAGCGCTGATGTTCGCGGCCACCGCGCTGGATCATCGCAACCGTCGCACCCAGCGCGCGTTCAAGGCGCTCTTCGGGCTGATGACCCTCATGCTCATCACCCCGGTGATCATCATCCTCACGGTGCTGGTGGTGAAGGGCGGCCCGGCGCTCTCGATGGAGTTCCTGTTCAGCGCGCCTTCGAACGGGATGACGGCGGGCGGGATCTTCCCGGCCCTCGTCGGTACCGTGTGGCTGGTCGCGGTCGCGCTGCTCGCGTCGGTCCCGGTGGGTGTCGCCTCGGCGATCTACCTGGCCGAGTACGCACCCGACAACTGGTTCACCCGGCTCATCAACCTCGCAATCATCAACCTCGCCGGCGTCCCCTCGATCGTGCACGCGCTCTTCGGCGTCGGCGCGTTCGTGCTCTTCGCCGGATTCGGCGAGAGCATCCTCGCAGCGAGCCTGACCCTCGCGGTGATGACCCTGCCCGTGGTGATCGTGGCGACGCGTGAGTCCCTCCAGGCGGTCCCGAAAGCGTTCCGGGAAGCATGCTGGAACATGGGCGCCACGCGTTGGCAGACGATCTGGAAGGTGGTGCTCCCGAACTCGATCAGCGGCATCCTGACCGGCGTCATCCTGGAGGTGTCCCGCACCTCCGGCGAGACCGCGCCCATCATGTTCACCGGGGCAGCGCTCTTCCTGCCCTTCCTGCCGCAGGGCGTGCTGGACCAGACGATGGCGCTGTCGCTGCACCTGTTCGTGCTCTCCACCCAGGTGCCGAACGTTCCGGAGCACCTCGAGTATGGCGTCGCGCTGGTCCTCATCGGCATGGTGCTGGCAATGAACGCGCTCTCGATCGGGTTCCGGGTCTACCTACGCGGGCGCAAGAAGTGGTAGACGCCGAGGTGAAGCTGTCGGTCCGCGGCCTGAGGATCTCGTACGGCGACCACGTGGCGCTCGATGGCGTGGACCTCGACGTGCGAGCCAACGAGATCCTCGGGATCATCGGCCCCGCGGGCAGCGGCAAGACCAGCTTTCTGCGCGCGCTCAACCGCATGGACGAGCTCGACACGGCGATGACCGTCGAGGGAGACATCCTCTTCGACGGGCGCAACGTCCGCGACGTCCGCAACGTGTACGCGCTGCGCCGTCGCATCGGGGTCGTCTTCCCGCTCCCGGTCGGGCTACCCATGACCATCTACGACAACGTCGCGTTTGCGCCGCGGATCCGAGGCATCAGAAAGCGGGCGCAGCTCGACGAGATCGTGGAGCGTTGCCTCCGGCGCGCCGCGCTCTGGGAGGAGGTCAAGGACCGCCTGAAGGCCCTCGGGAGCCTCCTCTCCGGGGGGCAGCAGCAGCGCCTCACGATCGCGCGGGCGCTCTCCCAGGATCCCGATCTGCTCCTGCTCGACGAGTTCTCGATCGCGGTCGATCCGGTGACGACCATGCGCATCGAGGATGTGCTGAGGGGCCTGAAGGACGAGCTCACGATCATCCTGGTCACGAACCTGGTGCAGCAGGCCCGGCGCCTCGCTGACAGAACCGCCTTCTTCCTCAACGGGGAGCTGGTGGAGGTCGGCGTGACCGAGGCTCTGTTCACCGGACCGGTCGTGGATCAACGCACGCGGGACTACGTGGAGGGTCGGTTTGGCTGACGCGACCACCGCCGCGAAGGACCTGGCGATCGATGTCCGCGGGGTCTCGCTCTGGTACGGGACCTTTCAGGCGCTCTACGAGGTCAATCTGGAAGTGAAGCGGGGCTCCATCACCGCGCTGATCGGACCGTCGGGGTGTGGCAAGTCGACGCTGCTGCGCAGCGTCAATCGCATCAACGAGCGACTCGGCTCCTACGTGCGCACCACCGGAAGCATCCACGTCCTGCAGCACGACGTGCTCGCCGAGGATGTCGAGCCCGCGCGGCTGCGCAAGGAGGTGGGGATGGTCTTCCAGCGGCCAAACCCCCTTCCCCTGTCGGTGCGAGACAACGTCTTGTTCGCGCACAAGCTGCACCGTACGGGCCAGAGGTACACGCGCGCGCAGGAGGACGGTATCGTCGAGGAGGCGCTCTCGACCGTGCTCCTCTGGGACGAGGTCAAGGACGACCTCGACCGCAAGGCGACTACGCTGTCCCTGGAGGCCCAACAGAAGCTCTGCATCGCGCGTCTCTTGCCGGTGAAGCCATCGGTGATCCTCATGGACGAGCCGACCTCGGCGCTCGACCCGGCGGCGACCGAGGCGCTGGAGGAGCTGATCTGGGAGCTCAGGGGCGACTATACGATCCTCATCGTCACGCACAACATGGCGCAGGCGCGCCGTGCGTCCGAGGAGACCGCCTTCATGCTGCTTGGGCGCATGGTCGAGCACGGTCCGACCGAGGAGTTGTTCCTGCGCCCGCACGACCAGCAGACCGCCGACTACATCGAGGGCCGCTACGGCTGATCGACCGCCGTCACCCCACGGCGCCCGTCCGCGTCCGGTGGGACCTCCGTTCGTCCATTCCTGTTACCTTACGAAGCTCCTGCCCGGCAACGCGAAACTGGTGTGCCGGACGTCGACGACGTGATCGGTCGTTCCCCAACGTCGACCGCAAGTAACGCATCCGGCCGCATCTGCGACTTTGCCCACCTCGAAGGGAGGCGGGAGGGACGAACGATGAAGAGCGCCGTGGTGCTTCCGGTCTTTCTCACCCTGCTGGCCCCCACGGCCGTCGCAGGCCGGCAGGTGCCTGAGCCTCCGACCGTCGACCTCCACATGGCGGCGATTACCGGCAACGTCGAGGCGGTACGACAGCACGTCGCCGCCGGCTCCGACCTCGATGCCAGGGATGCCTACGGGTCCACGCCCCTCATCGCCGCCGCCGCCTTCGGCCGCGCCGCGGTCGCGGGCACGCTCATGGATGCGGGGGCCGACCTCGACCTCACGAACCACGTCGGAGGTACCGCCCTCCACACGGCCGCGTTCCTCTGCCGGCGCGAGATCGTGCGGGATCTGGTGGACCACGGCGCCAGGAGGTACCCGCGGGACCGTTCCGGGAACACCCCGTCGGAGGCAGTGTCCGGCCCGTACGAGGAGGTGAGGAGCGTCTACGAGGAGATGAAGCAGGGCCTGATGCCGCTGGGCCTGGTTCTCGATCTCGATGAGATCAGACGGTGTCGCCCGGCCATGGCCGCGATGCTCCGACCGGGGCCGGCGGAGCTCGACGCCGTGGACTACACCCCCCTCGCCGGACCGGAATGGGAGGTGTCGACCCCCGACAGGGAGGGTCTGGACCCGCGCCTGGTCGCCGAGCTCTACCTCGAGGCCGCCGACCTGGACCAGCTGCTGGGGATGCTGGTGATCAAGCGCGGACGCCTCATCGCCGAGCGCTACTACGGTGAGGGAGGCCCGGAACGCAGGAACCTCCTGCAATCGGTGACCAAGAGCTTCACCTCGGCGCTGGTGGGGATCGCGCTGGATCGGGGCTGCCTGGAAAGCGTCGATGAGCGGATGATCGACTTCTTCCCCGAGACACGGGACCGGGTCACCGATCCGCGGAAGCGTGAGATCACCGTCCGAGAGATGCTGCAGATGAGAGCGGGGTTCCCGTGGGAGGAGTCGGATCCGGCCTACTGGGCCGCTCTACTCACCGGCGATTATCTACCGCTCGTGGAGGACCTTCCCCTCGCGGCAGACCCGGGCACCACCTTCCAATACAGCAACCTGACCTCGCACTGGCTGGGAGTGGTCGTGGCACGGGTGTGTGGGAGCGACCTTAGGTCCTTCGCGGAGCAGAACCTCCTGGGTCCCCTGGGAGCCGAGGCCGGAGAGTGGACCCAGGACGTGGACGGCTTCTACATGGGACATGCCGAGCTCCGTCTCACCGCCCGGGATGCCGGCAAGTTCGGGCTGACGTATTTGAATGACGGCCGGTATCGAGGCCGGACGATCGTGCCTGCCGAGTGGATCGGCGAGTCGCTGCAGGCCTACTCCACGTCGCTCGAGTCCGCCGGTGTCCACGATGGTGCGGTGGGGCGGTACCACCGCGACGTGGGGTACGGCTATCAGTGGTGGTCGGCCCGCGCCGGGGAACACACGTTCGACTTCGCGTGGGGACATGGTGGACAGTTCATCATCCTGCTGGACGCCCTGGACATGGTGATCGTCGTGGCGTCGGATCCCTTCTACGTACAGCACGACGCCGAGTCGTGGTGGCGGGAGCTCTCGAACCTGAACCTGGTGGGGAAATTCATCGCCTCGTTGCCGAGCACGGCCCGTTGAACCCCTAGGGCCCTTGCGCGTACTGTGATGCCCATGCGTGAGCGCGTACTCGTCGCCACCGGTTCCCAGGTTCTGGTATTCGACCGCGGGCGCGGCGTCATCGAGGTCGCCACCGGTCTCGACGGGGTGGCCCCGACCGGCCTGTGCGCCGATCCCCACCTCCTCAGTGGCGCCTGGTGCTGCACGCACCGCCGGGGCGTGTTCCGCAGCGTCGACGCCGGGGACACCTGGACGCGCAGTGGGCTCGACGGCGAGCGGCTCATGGTGGTCACGGGGAGCCCGGCTCGTCGAGACCGCCTGTGGGCGGGCGTCGAGATGAGCGCCGTGTGGCGCTCCGACGACGCCGGCCGCACGTGGCATCGTACCGCCGACCTCGAGGCGCTAGCGTCCTCGCACGAGTGGGCCTTCCCTCCACGGCCGGACACGCACCATGTCCGCTGGATCGCCTGCCACCCCACCGACGCGGACCACCTCTGGGTCGCGGTCGAAGCCGGCGCGCTGGTGTCCACGAGCGACGGCGGTCGCACCTGGATCGACCGGGTAGCGGGCGGCCCGTACGACACCCACGAGTGCGCGCTGCACCCGGACGCGCCCGAGATGCTGCGCGTCGCGGCCGGTGACGGTTACTTCGAGAGCCGCGACGCCGGCCGGACGTGGTCCTCGCCGATGGTCGGCCTCGAGGTCGGATACCTGCGGAGCGTCGCGATCGACCCCGGAGATCCCGACACGGTCGTCGTATCGGCTGCCACGCACGCCCACGCAGCCTACGTCGCCGGCCGCTCCAACGGCCGCGTCTACCGTCGCGTCGGAGAGGGCACGTGGGGCCGGGTCGAAGGCTGGCCCGACCCGGCCCACACGATCGCACCGCTGCTCACGGCGGGACGGCGTGCCGGCGAGCTGTGGGCCGCCGACGAGCGCGGCGTGCACTGCTCGACCGACGGCGGTTCGTCCTGGCAGCAGGTGGCGGACTTCGAGACGGAGGTGTCCCACCTTCGAGGCCTGGCCGTGGTTGCGGCAGGATGACGCGGGTCACCGCACCCGATACATCACCACCTGCTCCTCGTCGAGGGCGCCTCGCTCGATGGTGAGGAGCGTCTGGCCGTCGAACCAACGCGGGCGGACGGAGCCGGGCAGCGTGCCCAGAAACGCGCCCTCCGGATCGAACAGGTCCCAGTCTCCACCAGCCCTCACATCGGCCGGATCGGGCTTGGTATCGGCCCGGCGCACCGCGATGTGACCGGCACCGAAGCCCCAGATGTCCGCGACCACCGGCAGGAACTCCGGGCCGGGGAGGGACATCGCCTCTTCGTTCGTGCAGGGCGACTGGCCCCTGCAGGTGGACTC
>QJYK01000226.1 GCA_003248075.1 Gemmatimonadota bacterium
GAAGCTGAGCGGTTGAGCGGAGCGCTCGCGGTTTCCATAGCGGAAAGTCGGAAACCGACGCCCCTTAGAAAGGAGGTGAGCGCATGTTTAGCTCGCTGTTCGATTTCTTCGGATCGCTGCTTTCCCTGCTCGGGAACGGCGTAGTCGGCTGGTAGGTTAGCGGTGGACCGAGGGGGCCCATCTCATCCCCCATGACGTCACCTATCGTAAAGGCCTACGTCGGAGCGATGTGCGGGTTGGCGGTAATCGCGCTCGCCCTCACGGAGTGGCCGGCGCTTTTCGGCATGGGTACGTCCAGCCTAGTCGGTCTCAGTGCTCTGATGGGCATGGGTCTCCTGTCGGAGTCGCTCGCTATTCGCCTCACGGTCGGCAAGAGCGCGGGAAATACTTCCATTACCTTCATACCCCTATTGGCTGGCGTACAGTTGTTCGGGCCGCCGGCGGCCGTCCTGTTGATGGGGCTCACCGGAGCGTTCGGAGAGTTCCTCATTCGCCGTAAGGTTTTCGTGCGCGGCGTATTCAACGTCGCGCAGTGGATTGTCGCATCGTTTGTAGGTGGCCTAGTGTTCAGGGCCCTCGGCGGCGTGGCCCTTGAGAGCCAACTAGCGGCGGGGTTGGAGACGCGTTTGGTGGGGCAACTGGTGCCCTTCATGCTCTTTGGAATGGTCTTCCTCGCGGTGAATCACGCCGCGGTCTCGCTAGTGATTGCCCTGAATCAAGGGTTGAGGTTCTCAGAGGTCTGGGCTCAAATGCTAGGGCACTCTGGGGCGAGTTTTCACGACCTCTTGATTAGCCCTCTGGCGATCGCGGTTGCCTTCCTCTACGTGCAGCTTGGCGTAACCGGCATCCTTTTGGTTCTCCTGCCCCTACTGTTCATTCGGAGATCGTACTGGACGACTAGCCGGCTTCGGGAAGCAAACACGGACCTCCTGAAGGTGCTGGTAAAGGCGATCGAGACGCGGGACCCCTACACTTCTGGTCATTCGTTGCGGGTGTCTCACCTTGCAAGGCGAATCGCTGAAGAGTTGGGTCTACCCCGCGGTGCCACCGAGCGAATTGAGACTGCGGCTCTCTTGCATGACATCGGCAAAATCGAGGCCGTGTTTACAGGGATCCTGGCGAAGCCCGAATCCCTGACACCTGAGGAACGAGCGGTTATCCAATCGCACGTCACCAAGGGCGAGGAGCTCCTGCGCAACCTCTCGTCTTTTCCCGAAGAGGTGATTCTAGCCGTACGGCATCATCATGAGCGGGAAGACGGCACGGGGTATCCAGACGGAATCCCCGCAGAAACCATTCCCCTTGGTGCCAAGATCATCTCTGTTTGTGACGCTGTTGACGCCATGCTTTCGGACCGTCCCTACCGGAAGGCGCTCAGTGTCGCGGCTGTGATGGAGCAACTCCGAGTGCACTCTGGCACTCAGTTTGACAGTAGGGTTGTCGAGGCGCTCGTCAGCGGGCAGCTGATCGACGAGTACGCCGAGATCATGCGCGCCAGCCACGACCAACCCGGCGCGGGCCCCCTATACCTTCCGGGGCAGCCCCCCGCCCAAGGCCCGTCAGGAAGACGTGTAGCGAAACTGGCGTCGGGTGCAATGCGACTTACGGGCTCATAATCCGGGTACTGTGGTCACAACGAGACACATTCCCTAGGGGGCGGTGCACTCGGGCAAGCAGAACGCGTCCTCCCGTTGATCATGAATCGTCGGGAAAGCCGATCGAACTCGGCGGGCGAGAGTCGTCAACTATCCGACGAGGAGGGACCTCAACTCGCTGGCACGCGCGTCGAACCGCAGCTGCTCCGCCAAGTTGAGCGCCTCATCCACATGTTGTGACCAGTCTGGCAACCGTGCTCTCCTGGCCACTCTCGTGCGAAGCGCAACGACCTTCAGCCACGCAGGCGGCAGACGGTCTCTAAGGCGTCGGGCGTGGAGATCCAATAGGTCAACCGCCTCGGTGTAGTGCCCACTGCGCTCAAGAAGCTTCGACACGAAGGCCAGTACGAGGGTCGGATCGAAATGCCAGGAGTCGGGAAGGGGCCCCAAGGCGGCCTCTCTTCTTCTTGCTTCAGATAGGGCTCCAATGTTGAGACAGCAGAGTCCGACCCCAGCCTGCACCAGGTGGACGACGTCCGACGGGGTTGTCTGCTCCCTAAGTAGTCCCTCCGCGAGCCGAAACTGCTCTACGGCGGCCTGATAGTCCTTCCTCATTACAGCCAATTCACCCAGGTTGCACAGGTGATTTGCGCGGAGCACGGTCGCTTCGGCGCTCGCTAACACGGCGGCAGCCTTTGCGAATGACTCCTCCGCCAACTCTAGGTTCCCCGCGTCGAGATTCGCCACCCCGACGTTCGACTCTAGGTTGAACCGCAGCATCAACTCACCACTCGTCTCGGCCCGCGCGCGGGCAGACGCCAGTACCCGGTTGGCCTCGGACCCGAAAGCAAGGCCACTGTATAGCAGCACAAAGTACAGTCTAGTCAGCGCGCGAAAGGCGTGACCTTCGCATTGTTCCTCGGCAACTCTGACGGCTTCCCTTGCCCGTTCGAGCGCTTCCCTTCCGTCACCGAATAGGATGTTCAGCGCCAGCGAGGCGTTCGCCAAACAGGCGGCGGCGGGGTGGCCGACCCCTGCGCACTCGCGGATCTCGTCGAAGAGATGACGGATCGCCCTTACCTCTCCGACTCGGTGCAGCAGATGTAACTCGGAGTCGAGAGCGAGTGCCAGAGCCTCCCAGTCTTCCATCTCTCGCGCCGCGGCTTTGATGCTCCCCAGTCGGTCCAAGAGATCGGTCATGGGGGTCGCACCGACTTCGGCGAGGCCCTCGACGCGTCGAATGTCCATGCGCAAGGCGAGGGCGTTGTTTCCGGTCTCCCGCAAGCGCTTTGCCGCCAGCTCCAGGAGTGGGTTGGCTCGGGCGATGTCCCGACTCATGTGGAGCACGCGAGCCAGGTCGGCGGTGGCTTCCGCCCTCTGGTACGGATCCTTGACGCTCTCCATGACGACCCGGAGGAAGTGTGCCGCCTCGGCCGTTGCTCCTTTCTCGAGGGCCTCGTCTGCGGCTCTTCTGCCGAAACGCGAAGCCGCCTCCGACTCACCCGCTCTGGAATAGTGGATCGCGAGCTCGCCGACGGATGCCTGGTCCATCGAGAGAAGGAACTCGGCCGCGCGCCTATGGTGCAACGCTCGGCGGGCGTCACTCATGCGATGGTAGATCGCGCCGCGGAATAGCTCGTGCGCGATGCGAACCTTCCCGCGCTCCATCGTCACGAGGCGGTAGCGGGCCAGCTCCTCTACCTGCTCGACACACGTCCCGGGCTCTGTCCGGGTCAGTCCCGCGAGGTCGGCCACCGCCATCCAACGGCCCCAGACGGCCAGATGCTCAGCGGTGGCCGCGGCCCCAGGACCGAGGCTCGCGATCCGGGGGTCCAGCAGCTGTCGGAGGGAAATGGGTATGGTGATCGCATCGCTCGGGAGGTCTGGCAGTCGAAGCTGGCCCGCGAGGAGGTCCTTGGTCAGCTCGATGACGTAGAACGGATTCCGACCGCCCAGCGCGCACAGCCGTCGGCGGCTCACCTGGTCCACGCAGCCTCCGGCCACGAGGTCGACCAGGTGCTCCGCGTCGGCCTCGCCGAGGTCCCGCAGCTCGATCGAGGTCACGGGGAGCTCTCTGCTCTCCTCGAGATACCGGGAGACTCCGCCTCCGCCAGGCACGAGATCGGCTCGGAGGGAGGCGACCACTCCGATGGGGCCCGAACGCCACCGCCGCTGCGCGAATTGCAGGACCGCCACAGTGGTCGCATCCGCCCACTGCAGGTCATCGATGAAGAGCAGTGTCGGCTGCTCCGCGGCCAGCTTCGAGAAGAGGATGGAGAACGCGTCGTACAATCGTCGGGAAAGAGCGGTTTCGTCGATCGGCGGGACCGCGGGCCGCTCCATCCCGGGCGGTAGCTCGGGCAGGATCGACGCAATGACCGCCCGCCATGGGTCTTCGAGCGTACCCACGTGCCGAACGACGCCGGGATCACCCAGGGCGTCGATGAGAGGATTGAGCGGGATCCTTTGCTCCAACTCTACCGGGCGGGCTTGGAGGCACCGGAACCCGTTCAGGTGAGCCTCACGCCTGATCTCTTCAAGCAGCCGGGTCTTGCCGACCCCCGCCTCTCCCTTCACGAGCAGGAACCCGAAGTCGCCATCTCGGACGTGGCGAAGCGCGTTGCGGGCAGCGTCGAGATCCGCCTTGCGACCGACCAGCGGCGGCGGCTCCTCGGATCGACGTGGGCTCGGTGCCGCGCGCGCACTCAGTTCCCGCACTCGTACGAGTAGCTGGGCCGTCTCGGCGCAGATTGACGAGCCCGAGGGGAGCGATTCCAGGTGAGCGGCGAGCGCCGCCTCGGCGCTTTCCGGGTTGCCGGTCATGACGCGCGCTTCGATGAGCTTGCGCAGGGTCGACTCGTCGGGCTCCGGGTCGAGGGCGTGGAGGACCTCGGCGGCTTCCCTCGCGGTGCGCCAGTCTCCGTACGGGCGGCTCGCGTCCCAGGCGCGCGCCGCGCTGTCGCGGAGCGCACGCCTCAAGGCTGCGCGCTTCGCTTCGAGCCAGTCCTCGAACTCGCGGCCAGGGGTTCTTGCGAGCTTGCTGGCGAAGCCCAGACGCAAAAGCCCGAGCGCCTGCCGCAGATCACCCGCACGCACCACCATCCGGAACTCGGTGAGGTCGCAACGCAGGACTCGCGGATCGGCAGACAGATGCTCCTCGGAGCCGAGGGCGTCTCCATCGAGGCCCAGCCGGCTCCGGACGTCGTGCAAGAGCTGGCGGAGTCGGTGTCGCGGCCGCGCGCCATCCTCGTCCTCCCACAGCAGCCAGATCACTTGCCGCCTGGTGAGGCCGCGCTCCTCGTGACCCCAGATCAGGGTGAGGAGCGACTGCTGCGAGGGGGTCAGCCGAAGGACGCCGCCCCCCGCAGGGGTCAGCCTGGGACCCCCGAAGAGGTCGAGGCTCGCGATGTGCGGACCCGTTTCCGGACCGTTCACGACTCCCTCCACGGTCCCTGCGCGACGACGATGTGCGTATCGCCGCGCGGCCTCTGCCCCGGCCACATCGTGTCGGGGGGTGGGCAATCTCACGTTCGCCCCGGCCTCCAGCAAGCGCGTCATCCGGGGATTCGGCCGCGCCCGACCCGGCGGGCCACCTTGCCGGGGTTCGGCCTGCCGGGCTCGGCGCGCAGGGGGGGTCCCACGTCGTCGAGCAGGCGGTGGGTGTAGTCCGGGGCGAGCCCTCCACGGTCCGCTTCCCGCCGTAGCCAGGCCTCCAGAAGCCACTCCCATCCGAGGCACTCTCGCGCCACGGTGGGCCGGTGGCCCACAAGACGTAGCATCTGATTGCTCAAGGAGAAGGCGTCCGGGTAGCCGAGCTCGTACGCTATCGACAGCGCGCTCTCGTCGCTGTTCTGGAGTCGGATCGCGGCGCGGAGCACCCTCGCGAAGTGAAGCCAGTGCGAGGGCACGGGAAGCCCACGAGTCAGGAAGCGGCGCCCGAGCGCCCGGCGTGACATGTAGACGGAGCGCGCCAGTCCGGCGATGGAGCGAAGCTCGGCTGACGCGTCGATGGTACGTCTGATCAGCCTCGCCGTGTCCCGGTCGACCGAAAGCCCCCTCCATGCCAGGTACTCTGTGATCTCGACGCCCAAGTCCTCCGGTGGCCGTCTCAGGCACCAGCTCAACTCGTCGACGGAGGGTTCCTCGTGGTAGGGGAGGATCGAGTGGGGACGAACGGTAGCCATGATCCGGGTGACCTCCGGCTCTGTCGGCAAGCGCTCGCTGGGTGGTAGGACGACGATCAAGCACAGTCCGCCCGGCCGTCGCGCTGCCACCGGAACGTCCTGCGGACGAATCCCCGCCGTCATGTTCCACACGAGCGCCGACCCGGGGCGAGTTCCGTCCCTCAGGAGCTGGGCGCGGCCTCGTTCCACCACGTCAAGCGAGGCATAGGGGGGCCTGAGCAGAGCCAACGGAGGGGGGCAGCTGACGGCGGGCATGGGACCTCCGAGCGTGAGGGGTGGTCGAACGAGGGGTCGATACCATCCCGACCACGCGTCAGGAGCGCGTCAGCGTTTTCGAGGTTCTGCCGGCCGTCGACCGTGACCTGGAGCGAGGGGCAAACAAGGGCGTCGTGGCCCTTGCGCTTCGATGCTTCGAGCCTCATCATCGCGAAAAATCAGAACCGTGTTCTAATCATGCCTCGAGAATCGAAGCTCATCGCACCGAAGCAGGACCGGTCGAAGAGGACCCTCGATCGCATCGTCCGCGCATCGATCGAGATCCTCGAGGAAGAGGGATCCGCCGGCCTGACCGTTCAGGCCATCGTGGAAAGGGCGGGTGCGTCGGTGGGATCGTTCTACGCCCGCTTCGCAGGTAAGGACGATCTGCTGGAGTACCTCGGCGAGCGCGTCTGGCGCGAGGCAGCCGATCGATGGGATCGCACCCTGGGCGAGGAGGACCGGTCCGGTCTCGATCTCCCCGCCGTTGTTCGAGCCTCCGTCCGGCTCATCGATCGGAGCGCCAGGTCCCGAGCCGCCATCCTCCGCGCCCTCGGGCGTCTGTCCGGGACCGGGGAGAGTGCCTTCACCGCATTCCAGGAGCATGTGCTCGAGGGCCTCGCGAGAATACTGGTCGAGCGTGCCGACGAGTTCTCGCACCCGGATCCGGAGCTGGCCGCCCACATCGGCCTCAGGGCTGTCCTGGGAGTGCTTTCGGCGCCCGTTGGCCGGGCTTCGTCCGGTCCCGGCGACCGGTCCCGGCTCACGGAAGCGGCCCGGGCCCGGGAGGCCGAGCGACTCCTGCTCGGTTACCTCGCCGGGCTCGCGAGCGACGGCCAGGCCGAGGGCGGTGAGATGGACTTTTTCGATATCTGGGGCTGAGAGCCCCTCGCCCGGGTCACTCGACGCCGTTGGAGGGGACCTGGCAGCTATCGGCCGTCACCCATCGCGCATCACCTGGTCAGTCGCTCGATGGCCTCGTGGTCGGCGGCGCGCGGCGAATGTCTCGCCCGCCAGAGATCCCAGTTGCGCTGCTCGTTGAGCCAGAACTCGGGCGTGGTCCCGAGGAGTCTGGCGAGCCGCAGGGCCGTGTCCGCCGTAATCCCCCGGCGTCCGTTCACGATCTCGTTGATTCGCGGGAACGAGACGTGGATCCGCTGGGCCAGCTCCGACTGGGTCATGCCTAGGGGCTTGAGGAACTCCTCGCTCAGCATGGTTCCCGGGTGCATCGGCCGTCTGTCGCTCGTCGCCATCGCGTAGACAGCTCCACTGCCCCGGAGGAAGTTCGACTCGGTCACCGCGTATAATATATAACATTATACGTGATAAGTCGGGCGCCGGAGACCGAGAAACTCATGTTTGTGTTCTGCCGCAGCGCCTTTCGCTATGGCGACGGCCTCCTGAGCCGCCTCGTCGGCCCCGCCGCGGCGTCCGACAGTCGTCCGACTGGGGCACTCACACTGTCCGGCTCCCATCTCGGTGCCACGGCGCCACCGCCACGGATCCGGCTCGCCGCGACCTGCGTGAACGGGCTCTGGTAAGCAGGACCGGGGAGAGCGGGTCGCTGACAAATCCTTGCGGTAACTGGCTTCTGCGCCAACGATGTCAACGGACGCGGCGCTTGCGGACCGGGGACCCGGGGGCTCGAGGACCCGGAGCAGGAACCGGTTCTTGTCTGGGGATGCCCCCGGGGCCCGGAGGTCGAAAATGGCCGGACAGAGGCAGACCGTTCGTGACGGTCTCTTGGTAGGGGCGATCGGCTATGTGTCGGTCGCACTGTTCTTTACGCTGTTCGATCTCCTGGCGGGCAGGGGTCCCGTCTTCACCCTGAACGTCCTCGGGAAGGTCATGTTCCGGGGGGCGAGGGACGCGGCCATCCTGCAGCTACCGATCCCGGCCGACGTCGGCGCCATGGCGATGTACAACTTCTTCCACCTGGTCGTGGCGCTGGCGGTGGGGCTCTTCGTCACCTGGCTCGTCGAGCAGGTGGAGTCGCGTCCCGAGCGGGGCATAGTGGTCATGGTCGTGATTCTGGGTGGCTACGTGGGAACGGTTCTTACCGTGGCTCGTCTTTCGGCTGGGATCGCGCCCCTCCTCCCCTTCTGGACGGTCGTGGTGGTCAACACCCTCGCGGCGGCCGGCGGCGGCTTCTTTCTCGCTCGGGCCCACCCAGGGCTCTGGCAGCGGGTCAGAAACGCCTCATTCGGCTGAAATGGCACGCTGACCACAGTCCGACTCGGGCGCCTTCCGAGGATGACCGGAAGCTAGGGACGGCGCCCTCTCGCTCTCAGCGGCCTCAACGCAGGCGGCGAGCGATCCACACCGTGCGGTAGATCGCCGTGCCCACGGTGCCCAGCGCCACCAACCCCACGATGCCGCCCAAGAGGGCGCCGTCAGGGCGCCCGAGCCACATCGAGACCGTGGGGTCCAGGATCGCCCCGAACCCCAGAGCGAGCAGTCGTTCCGCCCGCTGCATGACGCCCAGCTTGCACACGACGCCGACGCTCTCTCCGCGGGCGCGCGCGTAGCTCACCAGGAGGGACCCGCCAAGCGCCGCCACAACGAGAACCAGGACCGGCTCGGAGCTGCGGAAGAAGACCGCCAGGCCGACGAACGTCGCGAACTCGGCGAAACGGTCCAATGTGGAGTCCAAGAAGGCCCCCCGGTCGTCCGCGACGCCCTGGGCTCGCGCGATCCGGCCGTCAAGGACATCCGCGACACCGCCGAGGAGGACCGCCCATCCAGCCGGGTTGGGTGCCCCCGTGGCGAAAAGGATCCCGGCCAGTACGCCGAAGCCCACCCCGAGGAGGTTGAAGAGGAGAGGTCCCAGGCGCAGCGCCAACGCGGTCTGCTCGAGCGGCCGGACCAGCCAGTAGAACCAGTTGCGGGCGAAGGACCCGAGCACGAACGAGCCGCGGTCGGTGACGTCCAGGGGATCCCGGTTGCGCCGGCGCGAGCCGGCGGCGTAGACCGGCATCGACAGCAACGCGGCCGAAACGATCCCGACCAGGATCATCAGGTCCCGCGTCACCGGGCCTCCTCTTCGGTTTCGGGCCGTGACAGGAGGACGCGGATGACGCGCGGCCAGAGGAAGATCACGGGCAGCCGTCGTTCGAGCCGCGTCAGCTCGACCTTCATCCCGGTGCGCCGCTCAACCTTGCGGATGACGTAGGGTAGCCAATTGTCGAACGTGAGGACGTGCTTGAGCCAGCGCGCCGTTACGCGCGCCTTCGACCACCTGAAGTGTCGGCGCCACATGCGACGCTCTCTCGGGTCAGGCCTTCGGACGAACCGGTACCCAGCCCCGTCGGTGCGTACGATGCGCCCCTCCCTGACCGCCCGGTCGAGCCCGGGCTGGAGGGCCCGTCGAAAGTGCTCTCGTTGACCCTGGAAGACCACCTCGGACCGGTTGGTGGCTTCTGGCCGGAACTCGGCTCGGTAGCAGAGGCCCAGAAGCGTTCTTCCTACCGCCTCCGCGTCGAACGGCTCGTCGACGAAGGGACCCACCCACTGGAGGACGTCCGCCCTGGCTTCCTCCAGGAGGCCGAGCACCCATTGCCTGGTTTCCGCGTCCTTCCCCCAGACCAGGCGGACCTGCTGAACCAGCCGGCCTAGGAGGAAATGGTCACGCGGTGCCGGCCCCAACGCGCGTAGAAGGTCCTTCCGATCGACGACCAGACACTTGGCGAGGGCCGTGCGTCCACCGTCGGGGGCGATGGCGATGACGTTCGGCGGAAGCACCTTCGAGAGGGCGACCATGAACGCGGCCGGGCGGTGGATCTCAGACGCCGCACGCAGTCCCCGATAGAAGTCTCCATAGTCGCTCACCACCACGACCAGATCGAGGGCGGAGTGCCGGTCGGGACTGGCCCCGTGGAGATGCGATCCGTACAGAAGAACGGCCTCGAGGCTTCCCGCCGCCCCGTGGCGGAGACAATCCAGGAGCTCGCTCAGGGAGCTGGATGCCGAGGTCGCGCCGCCCGTGTCCCCGCCCGCATTCACGCCGCGACCTCCGACCGCATTCCGGCGAGAGCCTCGACCATCCGCTCGCGCATGGCCAGGGCGAAGGCGTCGATATCACCCGAGCCGGCGCCGTCGGATCCCGGCCACGAGAACGGGCCCAGCACCCGCACGGCACCATCGATCCCTGCCATTCCCGACATGAAATCGGTGAACTTGGCGCGCTTCCAGAACCCGTCGGTCACGACCAGGTATACCGTCCATCCGCGCTCCGCGAGAATGTGCCGGAGTCCCTGGGTCTTGAATCGCCCAATCTCGCCGTCCTTGGTCCGCGTGCCTTCGGGAAAGACTACGAGGGGGACGGCGGATTCCCGCGCGGCCTCGGACAGAGCGGCCAGTGACCTCCGGGTGGATCCGGCGTTTGCCCTCGGGTCGACCACCGGGTATTGATAGACCCGCACCATGTGCGAGATTAGCGGGATCCACCGTTCGTAGCGCCTTCTGGTGATGATCCGCGGGTAGGCGTCACGTAGGCCCGCGACCACGATCGGGATGTCCAGGAGCGATTGGTGGTTCATGAGCACGAGGGTGCCGGCCCGCCCCGGGATCGCGGGGACCTCGGGGATGCGGGCCCCTCCGACATGGCGCACGGCGCCCAGGACGAAGTGCGCCAGGGCGTGCTGCCAGCGAGTCAGGACCCGGATCCTGCTGGACGGGGCCAGTCGGGCCAAAGGCCATATCAAGAGGCGCTGGATCGGGTCTCCAACCAGCAGCATCAGACAGACCAGAGCCAAGGCGAGGTAGCCTCGGAGCTTCAAGGAAAACGGTCTCCGTCACGAAAGGGTGGGCCCCAGAGCGGCAGGCGCGCCTCGAACCGCCAACGGTAATCGGACCCCCAGAGCCACATCAAGACACCAGGGTGGACGTGCCCGGCCGGTGCAATCCCAAGAGGAACAGATGGAGTATACGTACTACGGATTCCGCAACTGTGTGGGAGCGTTCTTCGAGATGCCCACGGCAGACGCACGGAGCATCCTCCCGCCTCACCTCCAGCCGGTGGAGCTTCAGCACACCCGGAGCATCTTCGCGATCACGGCGTTCGAGTTCACCGAAAGCATGGTCGGCACCTATGAAGAAGTGGTGCTCGCGGTGATCGTTCCCCCGATGGTGGAGCCGGGGAAGCCCCTGCCCAAGGCCGCGTTCTACCCCTTCATGGTGGGAACGTCCACCAAGGCGTCGAGGCTCCACGCCATCGAGCGCTGGCACCTTCCCCATTACATGGGGGACCTCGAGATCGCTTTCAGCGAGGCGGACGGGCAGATGGAAGTCAATGTTCGAGATGAGGGCGCTCCGGTTCTGGACCTCACCGTCACCGACTACGCCTTCGAGTCCGTGAAGAACCTCTATAGCGCCTTCATGATCGAAGGCGAAGGCCGGTACAAGGCCAACATCTACATGGAGGCGCCGCACTCAGAGCACGAGGAGGAGCGCGGCTCGCTGACGCTCTACGAACATCCCATGACCGCTGCGCTCACGATCCCGGAGGTCAACACCTGGCCGTTTCGGGAGCAGTGGTATCGCGCCGGGCTCCAGACCTTCGAGCCTCTGGAGACGCTCTGAGGGACCCGGCGCGCATCTTCGTCGTCTTCAATCCGGCAGCCGGACGCGGACGCGGATCGCGCCGGATCCCTGCGTATCAGAGCCTGCTCCAGCTGGAGCTCCCCGCGGCAGAGTGGGGCCTCACCCGTGCACCCGGAGCGGAGCGTGAGCTCGCGGAGCGAGCCATCGACGACGGATACGGCGTCATCGTCGCGGCAGGGGGCGACGGGACCTGGAGCAACGTCGCGGACCGGATCGTAGCGTCCGGCGAAGACATCGCGTTCGGCGTGCTCCCCAACGGCACCGGAAACGACTTCGGCCGGAATCTGGGATTCCGGCCCGCAGGCGCGGCGGAGGCCGTGCGCGCGCTGGCGCGTGGCGTCACGAGGCTCGTGGACGTGGGACGGCTCGAGACACCGAGCGCGTCCGAACACGCGCCGGACGCCTTCGAACCTCGCCACTTTCTGAACCTCATCGGCTTCGGTTTCGACGTCGCGGTGATTGACGCGGCCGCGCACGCGCGCTTCCTGAAGGGTGAGCTGCTCTACAAAGTGACGGCGCTGCAGCAGCTTTTCCGCTTCCCCGGGGTCCAGCTCAGCGTGGACGGCGGCGAGGGGCCCATCCGAGAAGGGCGTCACCTGATGCTCACGGTGTCGAACGGCCGCTTCTTCGGAGGTGGCTTCCCGATCGCGCCGGACGCGAGCCTGGACGACGGTCGCCTACACGCATGCAGGATCGGCGACGCGGCGCCATTGACCCGCCTGAAGTTGTTCAACCTGGCGCAACGTGGTCGGCACCTCGAGTCGGAGCGTGTGGAGGTCCTGGCGCGACGGTCCTTCCGGATCGGGTTCGGCCGGCCGCCGCGCTTCGAGATGGACGGGGATGTTCGGGTTGCGTCCTGCGAGGACCTCACCGTCCGGGTCCTCCCCGCAGCCCTCAGGGTCGTCGTGCCCCCCACGCCCGGGGCGGACGGCGGCCACTGACACGCAGAGGGCACCCGTGGTCCATGCGGACTCTACTTTACGAAGCAAAGTACTTGACCGGCCGTCGAGGGCACCCCAGAGTTTGGTATATGAGCCTTCCTGCCAGAAAGTTCGGCCGGCGCGACCGGACTCCGGTGGCCCTCCACGACAGGGCGATCGCCGACCTCCGTTTCATCCGGGAGACCATGGAGCGGTCCGCCTCGTTCACGGCGGTCTCGGGGCGCGGCGGTGTCGCTATGGGCCTCGTGGCGCTGCTCGCCGCAGCACTCGCGGGCGGAGGCCTCTCTGCCCAGAGCTGGATGAGCATCTGGATGGCAGCAGCCGCGGTGAGCTTCTCGATCGCCCTGTGGGCCACCGGCGCGAAGGCGCGCGCCGCGGGCACTCCTCTTCTTGTCGGCGCGGGCCGAAAGTTCATCTGGAACGTCATCCCGCCCTTGTTTGTCGGAGGTCTGCTGACACTGGCATTGGCCCGCGCAGGCCTACACGCAGCGCTGCCCGGCACATGGCTACTCCTCTACGGAACCGCCGTACTCGCGGGCGGGGCGTTCTCGGTACGGATCGTACCCCTCATGGGGTCGGCCTTCATGGCTGTGGGCGCGTTCGCGCTGTTCGCTCCCGTCAGCCTCGGCAACTTGTTCATGGCCATCGGTTTCGGAGGCCTCCACATCGTCTTCGGCCTGGTCATCTGGAGGAAGCATGGCGGCTGATCGGAGCACGGCCCGCAAGGCGCAGGAAGAAGACTCCAGACCGGCGCTCGGATCCGTGGCGGGCCTGGCTCGGGAGGCCGGCGCGCTCGAGCTGGACCGTCTGATCCACGAGCGGGTGCGTCTGGGAATCGTGAGCACCCTGGCGGTGAATGGGCGCCTTCCGTTCACCCACCTCCGTGAGCTGCTGGGCACCACGGACGGGAACCTGAGCGCGCACGCGCGCAAGCTCGAGGACGCCGGTTACGTCGTCTGCCACAAGTCGTTCGAGGGGCGGACACCACGAACCGATTTCGAGCTCACACCTCGAGGCCGTCGGGCGCTGGGCGCCTATCTGGACCACATGGAGGCGATCATCCAGGCGACGCGGGACGGCTGAGCGACGAACATCATTCGGATTTTTTTTCACTATGGACTCCGCGATACAGAGAACTTCGCTCGCTCCCGGTCTCCACGTCGGGATCATCATGGACGGGAACGGAAGGTGGGCGACCGCCCGCGGCCGCCGCCGCGAGCTGGGGCACCGCGCCGGGGCGCGATCCGTCGAGCGAGTGGTGCGCTGTGCCCCCGATCTGGGAATCCGCACACTGACCCTCTATGCGTTCTCTTCGGACAACTGGCGCCGCCCACAGCGAGAGGTCAGAGCGCTCATGGCCCTGTTTCGGAGGTATCTGCGGAGGGAGTCCGGTGCACTGGCAGATGCCGGTGTGCGCCTCAGGGTCGTCGGGCGACGAGACCGTCTGCCTACCCCCGTCGTCGAGGCCATCACGGAGGCGGAGGCTCGGACATCGGATGGAGATCGCCTACTTCTTCGCCTCGCTGTGGACTACTCGAGCCGCCATGTGCTCCTCGAGGCCGCGAGGCGCTTCGCGGAGGGGGTGAGCGATTCCTTCACCGAGTGCATTGCCCAGGCGATGCACTGCCCCGAGGGAGCCCCGGACGTGGATCTGATGGTGCGCACCGGAGGGGAGCAGCGGCTCAGCGACTTCTTGCTCTGGGAGTCGGCGTACGCGGAGCTCGTATTCTCGCCCCGAATGTGGCCCGACTTCGACGCCTCGGATCTGACGTCTGCCGTCAAGGAGTTCCGGGGCCGGAACCGGCGCTTCGGAAGGGTGGCCGCGGCGGTCTGATGACCTCAGGCGCGGGCTGCGGCCTCGCCAGGGGTCGCGAGGCAGAAGACCGGATGCGCAGGGGTACGTCTCCCGGGCGACCGCATACGTAAACAGTCGTAGAGAAGGCCGGCCGGCGACTGCCCAGATTTCCTCCGTGTCCCTATCGCGCGACCACGGAGGTGAGTCAGTGACGAGCCACACCCCGCTGAGGGAGCGCCGCCCCACGAGCCGTGCGCCCTCCGCATTGGCGACGACGGAGGGCGGCGGCTACCCTGTTCACGCAAAACTGGACCGCATAGCTTCGCGAGTGATCGAAAGGGCCTCGAGACAGGGCGCCACGATGTCGCTCAGCCAGCAGAGCCATCCGTTCGGGGCCGGGACGCTCGCCCCCGGTCGCCTCCCGCTGGTCGGACGCTCCGAGGAGCTCGCGGCCCTCGATTCCCTTCTGGAGGCGTCCCCCCGGACGGTCGCCGCAGCCCTGCTCTCCGGCGAGGGCGGATCGGGCAAGTCCCGCCTCATCGAGGAGCTGGCCGCCCGTGCCGAGCGGCGTGGTTGGAATGTCGCCCTGGGGCGGGCCTATCCCGTGGAGCGGGGCGCACCGTTCGCTTTGTTCTCGGATGCGTTCCTGCGTCTCCTGCACGAGATGGACCGCGGGACTCTGGCGGTGCTGAGCCGGGGCGGTGAGGCGGAGCTCGCCTATCTCTTCCCCGCTCTGGGCGAGGGGCCCGGGGGCTCTGCGGCGGAGGCCATCTCCGACCCCGACGAATTCCGGACCCGACTCTTCTGGAACTTCGCGGAATTCCTCAAGAGCTATGCCCGGCGCAACCCTTTGCTGGTCGTGCTGGAGGATCTGCATTGGGCCGACGCGTCCTCCCTGGAGCTGCTCCACTTCGTGGTGCGCCACCTTCATGACCAGCCCGTCTTCTTCGTCGCGACCTACGACGCCTCGGAGCGGGACCGCAACCCCGAGCTCCCACAGACCGAGCGCTCGCTGCTTTCCCTCGGGCTCGCGAAGACACATCGCCTTGCCCCGCTCACACGAGATCACGTCACGGAAATGGTGTGCCGGATCTTCGGCGTGGACCCCGGACTGGTGCGCGAGTTCTCCGCCATGTTGTTCGGCTGGACGCGGGGCAACCCGTTCTTCGTGGAAGAGACGCTGAAGTTCCTGGTGTCGACCGGAGAGCTGTCCAACCAGAAGGGCACCTGGGTGGGGTGGGACCAGCAGAGCCTGGGACTCCCACCGTCCATTCGAGACGTCGTGACGTCCCGGCTTTCCGGTTACTCGGAGCTCGCCCAGACGGTGGCGGAGCTCACCGCGGTCGTGTCCGCCCGGGCCAGTTACCCCATTCTGCGCGCCGTTTCCAAGATCGACGAAGCCCGGCTGCTCGGCGCCCTCGAGGAGCTCGTCACCCACCAGGTCCTGGTCGAGCACGACGACGCCGGCGAGATCGTCTACGACTTCGTGCACCCGGTCGTGCGCGAGACGCTTTACCGCGATCTCGGCCTCCAGAGGACGAGGATGCTCCACGGGGCCGTCGCTGTGGCGCTGGAGGAGCACTGGGGGGATGACGCCCTGGAGCACGCAGACCAGCTGGCCTATCACTTCGCGCGATCCGATGCCCTCAGCCTCAACCGCAAGGCGGTCAGCTACCTCTCTGCCGCAGGCGCGCGCGCCCTGGACCGACACGCCGACCGCGAGGCCGTCGAGTATCTGGAGGCAGCCGTCGATCGCGTGCGTCGGGCTCCCGTGGACGATGACGTCGCGCTGCGTCTGCACGGTGACCTGGGACGGGCCCACCTACGTCTGGCCAACTACGAGAGGGCCGCGGAGCACTGGGCCATCGTGGCCGCAGCTACCTCGGGAGGCACGTCGGCGCACGCATCGGCTCAGCGCGTTCTGGGCCTTTCCACGTTCTGGTGCGGGCGCCACCAGGAGGCGCTCACGCAACTCGGGGAGGGCCTCGTGTCTGCCGAGGCCGCCGACGATCACGTCCAGACCGTGCACCTCAGGCTGGTGCTCAGCCACTGCCTGCAGGAGCTCGGGCGTGGCACCGAGGCGCTGTCCGAGCTCGAGACCGCGCTCCCCCTCGCACAAACCCTCGGCGACAAGGAGCTCCTGGCGAGGGTGCATCGCTCCCTGGCCCTGCTGCGGATCTGGATCGGACCGCCGGACGCAGCCGAGCGACATGCTCTGGAGGCAATCGAACTGGCAGGGCAGGCGAATGACCTCTCCGTGGAGTTCTGGGCTCGATGGGGCCTCGCCGTGCTGAAGGGCATGACCGGGGACACCGCGTCCATGGGAAAGTACCTCAAGGGAGCCACCGCTCTGGCGGACAGGCTGCGCTCTCCGGTACTCAGCCTGTGGACGACCGAGTTGACGATCGAGCTCGCCTTTGCCACGGGCGACTGGCAGGCCGGCGTCGCGATGGCCGAGCAGGCGACGGCGCTGGCGGGAAGCATGAACCAGAAGGCGCTCCTCCCCCGACTGCTGGTATTGACCGCGCTGTTCCACATGGGTCGTGGCGAGCTCGATCGCGCCAAGGAGCTGGTGGACGAGGCATGCGCGGCATCAGGAATGCACGAGGCCGAGGGTCCGAAGGATGTGCACCGTATCGTTCCCGCGTACACCGGACTGGCTCACTATCTCGTCGCGCTGGGCGAGTACTCCGACGCCATCGCCGCCGCCCGACAGGGGCTGGAGATCGCGGAGGGCAGTGGGTATTGGCTCTGGGCCGTCCACCGCCTGCTGCCGATCTACGCGGAGGCGTGCCTGTGGGCAGGAGAGATCGACGAGGCCGAGATGATCGGGTCCCGCATACGAGCGATCGCGGAACGCATGGACCATCGCCTCGGCATGGCGTGGGCCGACGTCTGCGACGCGCTGGTTCGCTGGAAGCGGGGAGACCCCCAGGGAGGTGCCCGAGGCATGCGTGTCGCCGCGGAGAAGCTCGAGGCTGTCCCCATGATACCCCACGCGATGAGGCTCCGCCGCCAGCTCGCAGGCCGCCTGGAGGAGATCGGGGATCGGAAGGGGGCCCTGGCCGAGCTGGGGCTCGTCTGGGACGTCGCCTCGCGCCTCGGCGCCGAGATCGAGCTCGAGAAGGCCAGGATCATGTACCGAGAGATGGATCATCGGCCGCCGCCGAGATCCAGAGGGGACGGATGGGACCGCCTGACCCAGAGAGAGCTCGAGGTCGCCAAGCTGGTCGCGCGCCGCCTCAGCAATCAGGAGATCGCAGAGGAACTGGACTGCGCCGTCCGAACCGTGACGACACATCTGTCCAACATCTACAAGAAGCTCGAGAAGCTCGGGATCAAGAGGAGGGCCCAGCTGGGCGACCTCATCCGGGACCAGGGGCTCCTCGACGACTGACGCCTCTGGGCTCGGCGTCGGGTCGCGCATCCGGGCGGCGCGCCCCCTCCGTAGAACCGCGCGCCGTGGCTTGCCGACCCGCCCGCCGGCCGGCCAATTGTAGACATGACCGTCCGCGACGAAGCCGTGACCGTCCGAGAGGCGATGGTCACGGTGCGCAGCTATGAGCTCGACTCGTTCGGGCATGCCAATCACGCCGTCTTTCTCAACTACCTGGAGCACGGCCGCTTCGAGGCGTTGCGTCAGGCTGGACTCCCCTATGGGTCGATCGTGGAGCGCGGCTGGGGAGTCTTCGTGGTCCGGGTAGAGGTGGACTACCTTGCGGAGGCCCGGCTGGCGGACGAGCTCCTCGTGCGGACATGGCCGGCCGTGTATCGGCGCTCCAGCATGATTCTGGGACAGGAGATCGTTCGACGGGAGGACCCGACGAAGCGCGTCGCGCGCGCCCACGTGACGGCCGTCTGGGTCGGACCCGACCGGCGCCCGATGCGTCTACCCCCGGAGGTGCGCCAAGCCCTCGGGGAACCCCCGGCAGGCTGAACCGTCTGCCCTTGACGGCCGCCGAGCACCCCCTGAACGTGCGGTTCCCCGCGCCCTCCCGGCGCCAAGAACCGACGCGGAGCCGAAACCCATGACCCCCCGCATCCCGAGCCGCCTGTGCGGCATCACCCTGTCCCTGTTCATCGTCACCGCCACGGCGTGCGGCCCAGACGCGCCGCAGGCCTCGACGGAAGCCGGGGCCAACGCCGAGGGTACGCCATCGCAGTTGGCTGCCAGCTGCGCCGCGGACAACGGAGGGTTGACCCTTCCCACCGGGTTCTGCGCCATCGTGTTCGCCGAAGGGGTGGCGGGGGCCCGTCACCTGACGGTCGCAGACAACGGCGACGTCTTCGTAGCCCTCAGAAACACGCGACCGGACCGGAACGGACCGGTCGTGACGGGGGGCGTGACGGTGATGAGGGACACGAACGGGGACGGGCGCGCTGATACGAGCGAGCGCTGGGGCGTCAACGGCGGGAACGATGTCCTCCTGGTGGACGGTTTCGTGTACCACTCGCCGGACGATGCAGTGCTCCGCTATCCGATCCAGGCAGGGTCCATGACGCCTTCGGGGCCGCCGGACACGATCGTCTCGGGCTTGCCGGCGACGGAGAACCACACGGCGAAGAGCATCGCCATCGGCACGGACGGATCCCTGTACGTCAACATCGGGTCACCGTCCAACGCGTGCATGGAGCAGACCCGCACGGCCGGCTCTCCCGGCCAGGATCCGTGTCCCCAGCTTCAGACCCGCGCCGGAGTCTGGCGCTTCGATGCGAACCGTAGGGGACAAACCCAGTCGGACGGCGCGCGATTCGCCACCGGGCTCCGGAACACCGTGGCGCTGAGGATGCATCCAGAGACCGGGGTCCTGTACGGGGCCGTGCACGGCAGGGACCAGTTGCACGACATGTTCCCGGACAGATTCACCATCGACGACAACGCCGAGAAGCCCGCCGAGGAATTCGTGCGTTTGGTGCAGGGAGCCGATTTCGGCTGGCCGTACTGCTATTTCGACCCCCAGTCCGGAGAGAAGGTGCTGGCGCCCGAGTATGGCGGAGACGGGCACGAGGTCGGGCGTTGCGCGGACAAGAGCATGCCGATCATCGGCTTCCCGGGGCACTGGGCCCCCAACGACCTCGAGTTCTACACGGGATCTCAGTTCCCGGGCCGCTATGAGGGCGGCACCTTCATCGCATTCCACGGCTCGTGGAACCGGGCGCCCAACCCCCAGGAGGGGTACCGCGTCGTGTTCGTTCCGGCGGCCGGAGGCGAGCCGGGCTCCCGATGGGAGACCTTCGCCGACGGATTCCGGGATCTGCCGAGCCAGGGGCGGCCGGTAGGTCTGGCGACGGGCCCGGACGGATCCCTGTACGTGTCCGACTCGACCGGCGGCCGCATCTGGAGGATCGTCTACGCCGGGCCCTGACGCATCCGCCGACGTCGATGTCGCGGGTCACCCGGGGATCAGGGACACCATGGGTCGGTAACGACGTTGTGGATCTGAGCAATCCGCGCGTTGTCGACAAACACGGTGACCTCCGGTTCCTGAACCGGGTCTTCACCCCCGACGAGCGCGAGGTGATCAAGGAGTCGGTCGATCCGCCCCTTGATCTGTGGGGGATGTGGGCCGCCAAGGAGGCGGCCTTCAAGATCGTCGCGAAATGGTCGCCCACCCCACCGCCCTTCGAGCACAAGGCCTTTGCCGTGGCATGGGGTTCGGAGGACCGCGGTACGAATCCCTACGGTCGGGTCCTTCGAGCGGGTCGGGTGCGGTACGGAGCGCACGTCGCGATCCGGGTCGAGATCACGAGGACGGGTCACGTACTGGCTGCGCTCGCTTGGCCCGCCGACGAGGGCGCTCCTGAGGGCTCCCGTGTCCTCGATGGGACGGTTCTCTCGCTTTCGGACCCCGGGGCCCGGTGGGCGCGAGACCTGGACGAGCTGAGAAAGCGGCTCACCCGCGCCGAGGTCGCGTCGGTCCACTCGCTACCTTCGGCCGCAGTACGATTGGGCGCTCGATCGGCCCTCTCGCGGGCGTGGAACGTCCAGGAGTCGCGTCTCGAGATCGTTTGCGATCCCGGCCCCATCGGCCGCAGGCCCCCTCGGGTGCTGCTGGACGGATCGGCGTGTGATGCAGACGTGTCGTTGGCACACGACGGGGCTTGGATCGCCTGGGCTTACACCTTCGTCAGAAGCCCGTCGGTCGGTAGTTGAGCTGGATGGAGGTCCCGAGCCGCCTGTAGTATGCGCTCCCGATGTCGGTCTCGGCCCGGGTCCAACCGAATCGGATGCCGCCGTCGAGGTTCGGCGCCAGGGGACGGACGAGCTGTAGGTAGGCGATGGACGCGTTGTCCGCCTCCTCGCCGGGGACGAGGCGTGCAAAGTTGGTGTCGTGGACGTAACTCTTGGTGGTGATCACGGCGAACACGTTGACGGTGAAATCGACCGGGAGTGGAGCCGTGAGGAGGGCCCTGAAGCTCAACGCGTCATATTCCGGTCGATTGGAGTTGGACCGGTTCAGCGTCCCGTCCAAGCCGATCTGCGCGACGACATCACCGCTGTAGGTCCACTCCAGTCCGACCGTGGCCGTGTGGTCACGACGGAAGGGGTCCGCCACGTCGAAGCTCGGCTGGTTCTTGTACTCGGTCCAGCGATACCCTCCGTAGAACCGCACCGACCCGGCGCTTCCCCAACGTGCTCCGACCTCCAACCCGGATGAGGTGCGGTCGAGCAGGTCGAGCTGCTCGAGGAACTCGAACGCCCGGTAATCGGCGTGCTCCAGGTCGAGCCGCGCATCGAAGGCGATCCCGTCGAAGGACCTCGTGCGGACACCGACCGCTCCTTGGCTGGTGAAGTAACCCGGCTGCAGGAACAGCGGCATGGGGGGGCGATCCCGGATCGTTCTCCCGCGTACCGACCCTCTGGCGAATACCGAACCCCAGCCCCCGAGCGTCTGCGACGCCTGCACGGCGGCGCTCCCGACCCACTCGCGGGGCGCATAGTCGCGCACCTCGAAGCCGACCGCCGCCGCCTGGCGCATGCCGCCGTCGAAGGAGAGCTCGACGCTCGAGCGAGGGGCTCTGAACAACATTACTACGCCACGTGCCCCGAACTCTCCCACCACCGCCGTCGCGTGGTCGGTGCTGTCCACGATCGGAACCGTGACGGCGGAGAAATTTCCCGAATACGTCTCGATCGAGCCCCCGAGCGTGAGGACCAGGTCCCGCACTTCGACTTGAGCACCCGCGGGACGGCCGGCCAGGGCGACGACAGGTGTCACGACCGCAAGCGCGCGGGACGCGATCGTCCGGCAACGCCTCACCACGTGATCGACCTCCCGCTGCCGCGGAACAGGCCCGCCCTCACGAGAAGGCTCTGACGCCGATCCTCGAGCTGCGCGCGATAGGCCTCGAGCTGTTGGATCTGCTCTTCGAGCGTGAGTGGGCGGCCTCCCGCGGCGGTGCTGTCCGCCGCTACGCCGGTCCGTGGCGGACCTCCGGCGACGACGGGCACGCGCGTGTCGTCGAAGCGGTCGACGCTCGCCAATAGGTCGCTGCTCTGACGCCGAATGCGTAAGCGGTTGTTCAGGGTACGGATGCGGTCGTCGGCTTCGTCGATCAGGGTTTGGACGAAGGTCGCCTGTCGTTCGAGTAGCTGCGCCTTGGTACTGCGCTCCTCCGGCCCGTCGCGGGGGTCGAAGGTGATCTCGGGAAGCACGACCGGTTGGAGGCGCAGGCCGCCCTGGCTCTCCTCGTCGAGTGCCTGGAGCTCGTTGCGGAGGTCGTTGAAAAGGGCGTTCAACCTCAGTCTTTGATCCGAGCTCGGGGACGCGTCCATCTCGTCGAGGAGCTCTTCGAGACGCGCTTCGATCGCCTGCATGAGCCCGCCGCGGATCGAGGTGAGGGAGTCCCTGGCGAGCTCCACGCGCTGCTCCTGCGCGCTGAAGGGACCCGCCCGATCCTGTGCCAACGCCCAGGCCCGCTCGAGCGCGTTGTCATCCCCCGATCGCCGAGCCCTCGAGACCTCGTCCAGTGCCGCCTGCCACTGTCCGTCGACGACGTTGAATGCCGCCACTGCGGTCTCGTACTCGAGCCGCGCGCGCGCCAGCTCACGTCGCCGCTGCGCCACGAGGGCTTCCAACGATTGTGACACCTGAAGGGCCAGCGCGGGGACGTCGGAGAACAAGGCCGGTCCGAGGGCCAGCGCGAGAGAGAGCCGGACGAACCCCGAGCGAGCCCGCATCATCACGCCTCGATGCCGTACTTCTCGAGCTTGTAGTAGAGAGCGCTCGGCTTGAGGCCGAGCAGACGCGCCGCCTCTGCCTTCACGCCGTCGGCGCGCTCGAGAGCCTGACGGAGCAGCCGCTCTTCGATGCCCTCGACGGCCCGATTGAGATCGACGCCGCCCTCGGGCAGGTCGAGGGCCTCCGCGTCCGAGACGGGTATCTCGAGAACCGCGTCGTTCCGATGCGCCGAACCCAGCCTGGGCAGGTCCTCCTCCCGAATCTCCTCCGCCTCGGCGAGAACGAGCGCGCGTTCGATGACGTTCTCAAGCTCTCGGACGTTGCCCGGCCACCCATGGCACGCGAGGCGCGTCAGCACGCCGGGGCTGGCCGTCCGCGCCGGAGACGCGGTGCGCCCGGCCAGCTTCTCGATGAAGTGGTTGACGAGGAGCGGGATGTCCTCTTTTCGCTCCCTGAGCGGTGGGAGCGTGAGGGGGATCACGTGCAGGCGGTAGAACAGATCCTCACGGAAGGTTCCGTCTCCACGCAGGCTGTCGACCGATGCGTTGGTGGCGGCAACGATGCGAACGTCGACCGGAATCGTCTCCTCCCCGCCGACGCGCTCGAGCTCCCGTTCCTGGAGGACCCGAAGCAGGCGGATCTGAGTCGTGTGTGGCACCGTGGCGATCTCGTCCAGGAAGAGCGTGCCACCGTTCGCCAGCTCGAAACGGCCGCGGCGCCGCTTCTCCGCCCCCGTGAAGGCCCCCTTCTCGTGGCCGAACAGTTCCGAGTCGAGGAGGCTCTCGGCGAGCGCACCACAGTTCACGCGGACGAATGGACCGTCGCGTCGCGGAGAGCGCGCATGGATCGCCCTGGCCACGAGCTCCTTACCCGTCCCCGATTCCCCATAGATCATCACGGTCGAGTCGCTGCGCGCGACCCGGTCAATCCAGCGGAAGACTCCCTCCATCGCCGGCGACGCGCCGATGATCTCGCCGTAGCGCGCCCGGGTCTCCTCGCGCAGGTAGGTGTTCTCGACCCGCAACGCCGTGTTCTCGCGACGCAGCCGCTCACGTTCCGCCCGGTCTGTGACCAGGCGATCGACCTTGACGCCGAATTCCTCCGGAGAGAACGGCTTGGTGATGAAGTCGGCCGCCCCCTCCTTCATGGCCTCCACGACTTTCTCGATCGTGCCGTGGGCGGTGATGACCATCACCTCGGTATCGGGATGGGACTCCTTGACGCGCCGTAGGACCTCCATGCCATCCATCTGGGACATCTTGAGGTCCGTGATCACCAGATCGGCTTCCTGGTCCACGAGCATCTCGAGGCCCCGACGCCCGCTCTCGGCCGCTCGGGTCCGATGACCTCGACGACGCAGAAGGAGCTCGAGCCCCTCCCTCATTGAGTCGTGGTCGTCGATGATCAGGATCTCAGCCATGTGCCGTGAAAGGCGGGAGACGTGATGCGGCCCGGGTCATCAGACCCGCACGGAGGGAGGAGGATCCTCGAGGCTTCGGAAATATATGCGGAACTCCGAACCGCTCCCACCATCTGTTTCCTTCATCGGCCGCAGCTCGACCCGGCCCCCGTGCACCTCTACCAGCTTGCGGACGATCGCCAACCCGAGACCGGCGCCCTGTTCCTTGTCCGTCACGAAAGGGTCGAAGATGCGGTCGCGTAGCCGGTCGGGGACGCCGGGGCCATCGTCCCGAACCGCCACCACCGTCTCGCCGCGCTCGACCCAGCCCCGCAACTCGACACTATGCGCGACCTGAGCGGCGTTGCGTAGAAGGTTCAGCGCCGCCCGCTTCGCGTGGTCGGGCGTGACCGTGGCGAAAAGCGGCTCCGGCGGAAGGTCGACGCTGAGCGCGCCCCCGCTTCGGTCCAGCTCCGCCTCGACCAGGGCGCAGGCTTCCCGAAGCGGCACCCGTACGTCGCAGGCTTCCCGCGTCGGTGCAAGCGGCCGGGCGAAGGTCAGGAAGTCGTCGATGATCCCGTTGAGCGCAGCGACCTCGGTGCGCACCCGCTTCATGAGCTGGGCTCTCTCGGTCGGATCGTCCGTACCCGCCGCCGCCGAGGCGAACAGCTCGAGCCCGCCGAGCGGGTTGCGGATCTCGTGTGCCACCTGCGCCAGCATCAGGCGGAGTTGCTCGTCCCGTTCCAGGACCCCGCGCCGCATTCGTTCCATGGCCCGAGACAGTCGGCCAAGCTCCAGGCCTGCCTCCGGGGCTACGGGCTCGTCGAGACGCCCGCGCTGGATCCTCACAGCCACACGGCTCAACCGGTCCAGAGGCTCCGTCACGCCCCTGGCCAGGAGCACGGCCAACAGGATCGCGAGCGCCGCGGCGATCGCCGACCCGATCAGGAGGTTCGTGCGAAGCGTCGTGAGCGGGGACAGATAGTCCGCGGGCATGAGCACCGCCAACACCAGATCCGACTGCTCCAGCTCGGCGAAGCCCCATTTGTATTGCACACCGTCGTTCCCCTCGAACGCGCGGGTGGTGGCGTATCCGAGGTGACGTGCCGAATCGAGCTCCTCCTCGAAGGGCTCCAGGAAACGGAGGCGCATCCCGATCGGGACCGAGTCCGCTGCGAACGAGCTGACCAGCACCGTGTTGTCGGGTGCCACCACGTAGGCCTCCGAAACGTAGTGCAGCAGCCGAGTCAGACGATTGTGGTTGCTGATCCAGGCATCCAAATCCTCGAATCCCGGCATCAGCCCACCGATGATCGTCGACTGCAGCCCGGTCTCGGCGGCAGCCCCCGCGACCCACGCCGCCCTGCGGTCGAGCTCTGCCTGGACGGCTCCGCTCGCTTCCCGCCACGCGAGATACCCGCCCGTGACGGATGTCACGATGGCGAAGGCGACGATCGCGATGACGAACAGCCCGCGGATCGACACGGCTCAGCTACCGCAGGATACCTGCTCCACCCGCACGTCGGCGAAGCGAATGGGGAGGGGCGTTCGCGGAGCGACGACGATATGGTATGGCACGTGCGAGCGTGCGGCGGGAGAGCAGAAGTCTCCGGGCACTCGCTCGTAGACCTCGGTCAGCGTGCCCAGGTCCACCTGGAGGATGCGTCGAACCTCCACGGAGTCTCCAGCCTCTTCGCGTTCGCCGACCACACCGACGATCACCATCTCCTCCGTGAAGTCCACTGCGGGGACCTCCGTTTCACCTCCGTGAGAGCGCCAGAAGGTCATCCAATCGTTGCGATTCAAGAATACGGTGGGTTCTTCGAGGCCTGAGGGCGTGTCCTCACCGCGGTCGAGGGTCCCGAAGGGGACGCTCCCCGCGTAGGTGGAGACGAACGTCTCTCCCAGGGTCCTGTTGCGTGCCAGGAGAGCGGCCAACACCACGCGTGACGCCGCCGCGTCCGGCCCCGCGTCCAGCGTCGTGAGGTTTGCCAACGAACCGTCGGCGCAGCGTACCCAACTGGCTTGCTCCTCCTTCACGTCATCGCGGATCGCAAGGCGGATCCGCGTTCGGGTGGGCCCGCACGTCGGGTCGAGCGCCTGCGAGAGCTCGTCGATGAACAGCTCTTGGCCGGGAACGTCGTTGAGCTGGGTGATCAAGGATGCGTACCCCTCTGCGAAGAGGCTCGGGTGACCCGGATTGCTCCGGACGTCCTCGTCCCCCCAGAGGTCGCGGTAGAACATGGATTCCTGCAGGGTCCACGCGCCGCTGGATTCCCACGACAGGACCTGACGGAGCGTCCCGACACCCAGCCGGAGCGGAGCTTCGAGCTCCACCTCAACGCCCCCGATCTGCCCGAAGCGGAGCGCGCCGGGGTTCGTCGGGAGATCGCCGCCGCAGGCCGGAAGCACCGTCAGCGCGAGGAAGGCGGCTTCCAGACGCACCCGCCCCGGCCGGCGCCGTCCGACGTGCGGCATCGGGGCTTGCGGGGTCGGGCGGACCCGACCAGTCTGGCACGGATGATCGATCATCGTGAAAGGCTGAAGCGGCTCCTCGTGGAGCGATCGGTGAAGCTGGGCGATTTTACCCTCGCCAGCGGAGCACGTTCGACCTACTACGTGGATGCCCGGCGCACGACGATGTGTGCCGAAGGCCAGGTGTTGGTCGGCCACGTGGTCTTCGACCTCCTGAAGTCGGCCGGCCTGGACGCAACCCACATCGGCGGCCTCACGATGGGTGCCGACCCGATCTCCTACGCCGTTGCCCATCGGAGCTGGCTCGAAGGGTCCCCCGTGGACGCCTTCTCCGTTCGAAAGAAAGCCAAGAAGCACGGTACCGGCCAGCGTATCGAGGGCGGGTTGCCCGATCGTGCGCGGTGCATCGTGGTCGAGGACTCCATGACCACGGGAGCGAGCGCTCTGCTGGCCGTCGACGCCCTCCGGGAGCACGGCGCCTCCGTTCTGGCCGTCATCACCTTGGTCGATCGGTTGGAAGGCGGTCAAGACCGCCTAGAGACCGCCGGTCTCCCCCTCCACTCGCTCTTCACCGGTCCCGAGCTCCGCGAGGCCGCCGGGACGTCTTGACGGAGCCTGCGCCTCAGTCCAGGAGGCGTAGTGGCATGACCAGACACAGGTAGTCGATGGTCTCGTCACCCTCTGGTACCGGCTCCATGGTCGCGGCGCGCTCCGGTGCCTTGAAAGCCACCTTCACGTCCTCCGTCGGCATGTACCGGAGCACCTCGAGCAGGTAGTTGGCGTTGAAGCCGATCTCCAACTCCTCACCGTCGTATCCGATCTCGACCTCGTCGTGGCCCTCACCGAGATCCGGTGTCAGGACGTTCAAGTGCACGCGTCCCGACTCGAACTTCATCCGAATCCGGTGCGTCTGATCGGAAGCGACCACTGCCATGCGGCGCACGGCGGACTCCAGCGCCTTCTTGCCGATCGTGGCGACCTTGTCGTTGTCCTTGGGTATGACCTGCTCGTAGTTCGGGTACGACCCTTCGATCAACCGCGTGAACACCTCGGTGGACTCGGCCCTGAAGCCGAGGTGGTTTCCCGTCCTCGCCACACTCAGCCCGTCGTCTCCCTTGAACAGGCGCTG
This sequence comes from Gemmatimonadota bacterium, assembly GCA_003248075.1. GTDB lineage: Bacteria > Gemmatimonadota > Gemmatimonadetes > Longimicrobiales > Gaopeijiaceae > SZUA-318. The sequence goes on from QJYK01000226.1 coordinate 27,558, forward strand.
GACGTGCTGAAGCGCGGCAGGGGGCACGATGAAGTCCGCCGACGGCAGGCCTCCGGAGCTCGCGGGGATCGACATACGGGCGAGGCGATGTCCGTTCGTCGCCACCATGCGCATCTCGCCATCCCGAAGCTCCCACAAAACCCCATTCAGGATCGGCCGGCTCTCCTCGGTCGACACCGCGAAGGCCGTATGGTGGATGAGGCTGTGCAGGTCTTTCCCCTTGACCTGCCAGCCCCCGTCGAACTCGATCGAGGGCAACGTTGGGAACTCGTCCGCCGGAAGGCCGTTGAACTTGAAGTTGCTGCGGCCGCACTTCAGCTCGATCTGATCCGCCTTGGTCGAAACCTGCACCGGCTGGTCCGGGAGCTCCCTGGTGATCTCCTGCAGCTTCTTCCCCGGTGCGGTCAGGCTCCCCTCCTCCTTCACTTCCGCGGGCACCTTCACACGTACCGCGACGTCGAGATCGGTACCACTCATCCAGACCACGTCACCCTTGGCTTCGAAAAGGATGTTCGACAGGACGGGAAGCGTGGTCTTGGAGGGGATGCTCGCCGATACGGCCGCTAGGCCATTGTGGAGGTTCTGCCTGGTGATCGTGAAGTTCATTGATCCGAGCGCTCCTCACCCTTGGTTGCCGATGGCGCGGCGGGTTTTCAACGACGAGGTAGAAGCTATCTGTCTTTTAGTTAATAGAACATAGTCGTAGTAGAGGGTGTGGGACTGTGGAAATGTCGGCCCGATACGGGACGAACACCCTACTCCGGTAATCGATTCCGAGCTGCGTGGCGCGTGTGGAGTGGGCGCGGGAAAACCCGAGCTTGCCACACGATCGACACGGCGCCGCGCGGAGGACGTGGAAAAGGGGGTCGGTTTCCGCACGGTATCCACAGACGTGGCGGAGTGGGCGAGCGGCATGCGAGGGTCACGACCTCTCGTCCTGTGTCTGTACCTCGGCGCGAAGCTCGTCCACCTGCTTCCGAAACGCAGGATCCCTCTCCATCTCCTCTTCAACCTTCTTGATGGAGTGGATCACCGTCGAGTGATCGCGGCCCCCGAATAGCTCCCCGATGCGTACCAGAGAGGTACCCAGGGTCTCCTTGATGAGGTACATCGCCACCTGGCGGGGGACGGTGATGTCTTTGGTGCGGCGCTTCGAGGCCAGCGCTTCGGGCTTCACCCGCCATTTGCGCGCGACGCTCTCCTGGATCCTCTCGGGCGAGAGCACGGGGGCCTCGACACGTGCGCGCGTGAGCACGCCCCGCAAGGCGGTGTGGGCGAGCTGGGGAGTGATCTCCTGATGGGTCAGCGACGAGTAAGCCAGCAGCTTGATCACGGCTCCTTCGAGCTCTCGGACGGACGCCGTGCACGAATGGGCGATGAACTCGATCACTTCGTCGTCGAGCACCAGCCCGTCGTCGGTCGCCTTCTTCCTCAGGATGGCCATGCGCGTCTCGTAGTCGGGGGGCTTGATGTCGACCACGAGGCCCCACTCGAAGCGGGATACGAGGCGCTCCTCCAGACCCGGGATGTCCTTGGGGGGCCGGTCGCTGGTGAGAACGATTTGGCGCTGGGCGTCGTAGAGGGCGTTGAAGGTGTGAAAGAACTCCTCCTGGGTTCGCTCCTTGCCCTCGAGGAAGTGGATGTCGTCCACCAGGAGGAGGTCCATCTGTCGGTAGCGGCGACGGAAGGCGGCCATGGTGCCTTCCTGGATGGAGCTCACCAACTCGTTGGTGAACTGTTCCGAGGAGACGTAGGCGAGGTGGCGATGCGGACCGTCGGCAAGGAGGCGATGTCCGATCGCGTGCATCAGGTGGGTCTTTCCGAGACCCACTCCACCGTAGAGGAAGAGGGGGTTGTACATCTTTGCGGGTCGCTCCGCCACCGCGCGAGACGCCGCCACCGCGAGCTGGTTGTTCGTGCCCACCACGAAGCGCTCGAAGGTGTAGCGCTCGTTCAGCGGAGAGCGGCTCGACGAACGCTGCCCCGACTCCGCGCTGGGCGGGGGTGTGGACGCGGACGCGGCAGGGGAGGCGGCGGACAGCCCGAGCTCCGCGAACGGAATCGGGCCGGGCTCGTCTGCGCAGGAGACGGTGACGGAAATCGAGCGGCCGAGGACACGGTGCGCGGCGGCCGCGATGAGCGTGCCGTACTTGTCCTCGAGCCACTCGACGTGGAAGCGACTCGGAGCCTCGACGATGAGCTCATCGGACGAGAGTCCGACGGCGCGGGCACCCGCGACCCATGTCCGGTAGCCGTGCTCGGGAATGGATGCTCGGACCGATTCCTGGATGCGCTCCCAGAGCTCCCGCGCGGTCAGCTCCATCGGAGCTTCTCTCGGGCGACCGCGAGGGTTGTGGCGGTGTCGCCGGCCGGTGTCCGAAAAGAGTGTGCCGGCATCCTCGAGGGGTGGTCGACGTGATGAACGGAAGACGTTCCCGGCCAATCCTGAGTCGGTTCCCCGACGCAGGGGCGCCGAAGCTAGAAATCGGTTGGGGAAAAGTCAATTCGTCGCCGAGTCGTCCGTGTGCGGACGCGGCTCCCCGTCTGGGTCCGCGCGTACCGTTGACCCTCGTCGAGCGGAAACACTATCTTTCCAAGCTCGTTTCGAGACGAAGAAATCCCATGCATCGGGCCATTCTCGATGAAGCCGACGTACAAGCCCCGCAACCGCAAGCGCGTCAACAAGCACGGGTTCCGGGCCCGCATGAAGACCCGAGGCGGTCGCGCTGCACTGAACCGCCGCCGGAGGAAGGGTCGGTCACGGCTCGTCGTGACGATCGGGAGCAAGTAGCGTTACCCGGGCAGGGTCCCGGGGAACGGCTTCCCCGAGGCGCCAGGATCAGGCGCACCAGGGACATCCGCGCGCTGCTCGATGGGGGGAAGCGCAAGAGGACGCAGATGCTGGACGTCTTCTTGTCCGCGTCCCCCGTTCCTTTTTCCCGGCTGGGCCTGATCGTTCCGAAGCACGGTCGCACGATCGTGGAGCGGAATCTGCTGAAGCGGCGGTTGCGCGAGATCGGACGCCGGCGCGTTCTTCCGTCACTCGCCGTGCGAGGCCTCTCTCTCGACGTGCTGGTTCGCGCTCGCGCCGGGGCGTACAGGGGAGACTTCGCGGCACTGGCTCAAGAGCTCGGAGAGGCCGTGGAGGAGCTGTGCTCTCGAGGGTCCTGATCGGAGCGATCAGATTCTATCAGGTGGCGGTGTCTCCGTGGACGCCGGCGTCGTGCCGGTATACGCCCACCTGTTCCGCCTACGCCATCGAGGCAGTGCGCAGCCATGGGGCTCTGAGAGGCGGGGTCCTCGCAGCACGTCGTCTCCTCCGATGCCACCCGTGGGGCGGGCACGGGTACGATCCCGTCCCGCTTCCGAAACTTGATCCCACAACGGCGGGCGGTCCGACCGGACAGCTCACGCCGGATGATCGATGAATACCGAAGCCCGCTTTCTCCTGGCCATCGGCCTCATGCTCCTGGTCCTCGTGGGAACGAACCTCCTGTTCCCACCCGTGACACCCGACGTCCTCCCGACCGACTCGCTCCCGTCGACCGCGCCCACGGTCGACGCCGAAGGGAATCCCGTGCTCCCGAACGCGGTCGGTGACGTGCCACGAGGGCCGGAGGTCGAGGCGGACAGCGTCTCGGAGCGTCTCGTGACGGTGGAAGGGCCACTGTACCGATACACGTTTTCGAACATCGGTGGACGATTGGTCGCCGCGGAGATGCTGCGCTTCGAGTCGCTGAGTCACGGAGGCACCGTCGACCTGATCCCGGAGGGCGCGGCTGGGGCGCTGGGCCACAGGTTGGTGATAGGCACGGACACGGTAGATCTCGAGCATGCGGTGTTCGACATCCAGCCGGCGTCGGGACTTCGCGTCGCCGAGGGCTCAGGACCTCAGACGCTCAGGCTGTCGTACCGCCACCCCACGCTGCCGTTCGGTTTCTCGATTGACTACACCTTCGAGCCCGGCGTCTACCAGATCCGTGCAGCGGGCAACGTGGAGGGTCTCGACCGCCCGCTGCTCGTCACCGAGCTGGGCGATGGCCTCGCCTATACCGAGGCGGATTCCGCGGGCGAGGCGCGCTCCATGGCCTACGTGGTCAATCATGTGCAGGATGGCATCGACTCACGCCTCGAGAGCCGTGCTTCGCCGGGCATCCTGGAAGGCCCTCTCCTCTGGGCGGCCTTCCGGAACAAGTTCTTCGTCATGGCTCTCCTGGGGGGTACCGGTGAGGCGGCGCCGAGCGAGTTCGATTATCTGGGGGGCCTGATCGTTCGTCCCAGCCGTCTGGACAGCCGCGTCCAGGTGCTGACCACCCAGTCGGTCGGCGCCGATGGCGCGTTCGCCTATAGGCTCTTCGTGGGCCCCCAGGAGTACGCGCGTCTGTCCTCACTTGGGGAAGACCTCGAAGAGGTCAACCCATATGGTTGGAGATTCATCCGGCCGATCGTCCGCCCGTTCGTGTCGATCATCACGACCATCCTCAACTACCTGCACAACCAGCTCAGGCTGGGCTACGGATGGGTGCTCGTCCTGTTCGGAGTGGTCATGCGCATCGTGCTCTGGCCGCTCAACCATAAGGCCATGCGCGCGCAGCTCAAGAACATGGCCGTGCAGCCCTTGATCCAGGAAATACAGACCCGGTACAAGGACAACCCGGAGCGCCTTCAGAAGGAGATGATGAAGCTGTGGAAGGACCACGGCTACAACCCGCTCGCCGGGTGTCTGCCGATGTTGCTGCCATGGCCCGTCTTGATCGCGCTCTTCTTCGTCTTCCAGAATACGATCGAGTTCAGGGGCGTGCCGTTCCTGTGGCTGCCCGACCTGTCGGCGCCGGACCCGCTCTTCGTCCTCCCGCTCTTCCTCGGCGTCTCGATGTTCCTCATGCAATGGGTGAGCATGAGGTCATTGGAGCAGGTCAACCAACAGATGAAGATCATGATGTACGTGATGCCGGTCATGATGGTCTTCATCTTCTTCAAGCTGGCGAGCGGACTGAACCTGTACTATTCGACCGTGAACATCGCGACCATCCCGCAGCAGATCTGGATCAACAAGGAACGCAGGAAGATGAGGGCGGGAAACCTGGCCGGATCCGCCGGCCCGACGTCCTCGAAGAAGGGATGAGCGTTCGAGTCGGCCTGCCGTGATGGGCGAGGTCGACACGATCGTCGCGGTGGCGACGGGCCCGGGCGGCGCGCTGTCGGTCGTTCGGATGTCGGGACCGAGCGCCTTCGAGATCCTCTCGGCCCTGTGCGACGGCGAACAGCCGGTACCTCCTGCGCGCGTCGCGACACTTCGGACGCTGAAGGATCCCGCCGAGCGATCCGCGATCGACCGCGCGCTGGTCGTGCGCTACCCCTCGCCCGCGAGCTACACCGGAGAGGACCTTGTGGAGCTGTCCTGTCACGGTGGATGGCTCATCCCGGCGCTCGTGTGTGAGGCGTGCGAGGCCTTGGGTGCCCGCCGGGCGGAGCCCGGCGAATTCACCCGGCGGGCGTATCTGAACGGTAAGCTCGACCTCGTCCAGGCGGAGGCCGTCGCCGACCTGGTGGAGGCCCGCAGCCGCGCCGGACACCGGGCCGCCATGTCACAGGTCGAGCGGGGGCTGTCCCGGCGGGTGGGAGAGCTCAGAGCGAGCATACTCCACCTCGAAGCACTGCTCGCCCATCACCTGGACTTCCCCGAGGAGGACGACGCACCGGTATCGGTGGACGGGATCGCCACGGACGCGGCGGAGCTCGCCGGGCGCATGGTCGCACTGATCGCGACCGCCCCGGAAGGCGAGCTGTTGCGCGAAGGAGCGGTCGCCGTGCTCGCGGGGGCCCCGAACACGGGGAAGTCGTCCCTCTTCAATGCGCTCGTCGGCCGGGAGCGGGCGATCGTGACCGCGCACCCGGGCACCACGCGCGATGCGCTGGAGGCGGTGGTGCAGCTGCGGGGATTTCCCTTCCGCCTGGTCGACACGGCCGGGATGCGGGAAACCCCGGACGCCGTGGAGCGGCTCGGCGTGGAGGTCGCCTTCGAACGGCTGACCGAGGCGCACGTCGTACTCCTGTGTGTCGACGACGGGGCGCCACCGCGCGAGCCCTCCTTCCTGGCGAGGGTGAAGTCGACGCCGGTGGTGGTGGTACGCTCCAAGGCCGACCTCAGGAAGCAGGCGCCGCAGTCGTCCGCTCCGCCGGAATGGTGTGCCGACGTCGTCGACACGTCGGTGGTGACCGGTGAGGGGCTGGACGTCCTCAGGTCCCTTCTGCCGAGCTTGGTGTTCCGGGGAATGGTCCAGGCTGGAACCGAGCAACCGGTCCTGACTCGGCGCCGTCAGACCCGGGCGCTCCAGGCGGCGCTGGACGCGGTGCGCGCCTTCCACGCCGCGCTGCTCTCCGACGTTCCCCCCGAGGTCGCTTCGTCGCATCTGAAGGAGGCGGAGACCGCCCTGGAGGATCTCGTCGGCGTCATCGCCGTGGAGGATGTCCTTGACGCTGTGTTCGCGGAGTTCTGCATCGGCAAGTAACCAGGGAGTACCGCGATGGAGGGGACGGGAGCCGTGGGCAGGGGATACCTGGTTCACGGGCGCGTTCAGGGTGTTGGATTCCGTTGGTGGACGCGGGGTATGTGTCGACGCTTGGGCATCGCCGGTCATGTCCGGAACCTGCCGGACGGCAGCGTCGAGGTGCAGGTGCTCGGCCCGGTCGAGGCGCTCGCGGAGCTCGAACGGCTCCTGTGGGAGGGCCCGCCTGCGGCGCGAGTGGACGAGGTGAGGGTGATCGGATTCGACGATCGCTGGCATCCCGATCGGCTCGACGTGGAACTGTAGGGAAGCGTATAATCAACGCGGTATAACATGCAGCATGATGGAGTACGAGGTGACATGAACCTCAAATACGAAGTCATCGTCGTCGGCGGTGGCCATGCGGGCACCGAGGCGGCCGCGGCAGCGGCGCGGGCCGGGATCCGCACGCTTCTGGTGACGCCGGATCTGGGGCGGCTCGGCCAGATGAGCTGCAACCCCGCCATCGGCGGCGTAGCGAAGGGCGTCGTGGCTCGGGAGGTCGACGCGCTTGGCGGACTCATGGGGCGGGCGACCGACGCTTCGCGAATCCAGTTCCGGATGCTGAATCGGTCGAAAGGACCCGCGGTGTGGGGCCCGAGGGCACAATGCGATCGCGCGCTGTATCCGGTGGCAATCCGGCGGGCGCTGGACGAGCTGGATTCGCTGGACCTGTTCCAGGAGATGGTGACGGAGCTCGTGGTGGAGGACGGCCGGGTGCGCGGGGCGCGAACGAGGGGAGGTGTGACGCTCCAGGCGGAGGCCATCGTGGTCACCGCCGGCACCTTCCTGCGCGGGCGGATCCACGTGGGTGGGACGGCCGGGGTCGGCGCGGGCCGGGCCGGGGAGGCGCCCTCCGTCGAGCTGGCCGAGGGGCTCGAGGGCCTCGGACTCGAGCTGGCGCGGTTCAAAACGGGGACGCCCCCCCGGGTGGACGGTCGTTCTGTGGATTACTCCGCGATGGAGCGACAGGAAGGCGAGTCTCCCGGCGGGCGATTCTCCTTCTACCATCAGGAGGATGTTCCGGAGCAGCGTCCATGCTGGATTACGTGGGCGGGGACCGACCTGAAGGAGATCGTCAGGACGAACCTGGAGCGAAGCGCCCTGTACGGTGGGAGCATTTCGGGCCGAGGTCCGCGGTACTGTCCCTCGATCGAGGACAAGATCATCCGTTTCCCCAACGCCGCCCGGCATCAGGTCTTCCTGGAGCCCGAGGGGCTGCACACCACCGAGCTCTACGTAAACGGGCTGTCGACTTCGCTGCCGGCCGAGGTGCAACTGGAGTTCCTGCGCACGCTCCCGGGGATGGCCGATGTGCGCATGACCAAGACAGGCTACGCGATCGAGTACGACTACTTCCCGCCCCACCAACTGAGGCACACGCTCGAGCTGAAGGCGGTGCGCGGCCTCTATCTCGCGGGGCAAGTGAACGGAACCACCGGGTACGAAGAGGCGGCGGGACAGGGGGTCGTCGCTGGCGCCAACGCTGCGCTCAAGGTGCGGGGCGAGCCGCCCTTCGTGCTCGAGCGCGATCAGGCGTATATCGGGGTCCTGATCGACGACCTGGTGACGCGCGGGGTGGACGAGCCTTATCGTCTGTTCACGTCGAGGGCGGAGTTCCGGCTGATGCTCCGCCAGGACAATGCCCACCGTCGGCTGGGGCCCCTGGCCAGGGACCGTGGGCTCCTGACGCGGCAGCAGGAATCGATCCTGGCCGAGCGCCTCCGAGAGGAAGACCGCATCCTCGTGTGGTTCCGTGAGACGACGCTCACGCCCGCGGTGGCCCAGGCGGTCCTGACGTCCGCCGCTTCGCAGCCGATCACCGAGCCCACCCGGGCCCTCGATCTCCTGAGGCGGCCTCGCGTGCGCGCCGAAGCGCTCTATTCCTCCACCGGGCCGGGGCGGGCTCCGCTGGCCCGGGCGGACGCCCTGGCCGCGGTCGAGATTGAGCTCAAGTACGAGGGCTACGTCGCGCGCGAGCGCGAACGGGCGCGTAAGCTGCGTGAGCGCGCTAACATATTGCTAGACAATGACTTGCAATACATGGGCTTCTTGACACTGTCCCACGAGGCGCGGGAGAAGCTCGATCGAGTCCGGCCGGAGACGCTGGCTCAGGCGGCCCGCATCCCCGGGGTATCCCCGGCCGATCTCCAGAATCTGGTTCTGGAGCTCAGACGCCGGAGATCCGCCGGCGTCGGGCAGTGACACATCCCTCGGCTTAGCCCTCGATTTCGCGCGGACCCGGAGCGCCTAGGATCCACATTCGCGGCAACGGCAGCGGTGGCTCTGGCCTGGGATCCCTCGGGGAGGTTTCACGTGAAAACAGCCGGTCGGACCTGGTGTTTCACGTGGAACGCTCTCAGCGCCTCTCCAGAACGATGTGGGCTTGAGCCGGCTCCGGCGTCCCGTCGAGGTTGAAGTCGAACTCGCTGTCCCCGTCCAAGATGAGATGACCGTCCGTGAACTGGAACGTGGCGGACGACGTTTCGGCGGAGGGGAACGTACGCTCGAGGACGACGGTGCTTCCCGCTACTGACAACCGGCCGATCTCCGTGGAGCTGGCCTGCATGTACAGGAGGATGGCCGTGTACTGCCCCGAGGGCTGCACGTTGATCGTGAACTGGGCTCCCAGTTGGATCAGGTCGGGGGCCACTGAGGGGTTCGCCTTGTTGGTCAGCACCATCGCGAGCGCTTGCCAGTCCCCGACGAAAGGCGCCAACGCAGGGTCGGATCCCCCATCCCCGGGACCCGTCCCGTCCCCTCCCCCGCATGCCGCGGAGAAGAAGAGCACGGACGTCGCGAAAACGCGCCGCGCCCACCTTCCGCCCTTGACCCTGGATCCCATCGAAGTCCCCCCCGCACGCTGGATTGCGGGGCCGTCGAATGGCCGCGCACGGCCAGAACTTCAACGCGTGCGCTCGGATCGTCAAGAAAAACTCGCTTTACCTGTCCGGAGCCAAGGAGTATTATTCGGCCCCGTAATCCATCGGCGTCGGCGCGCCGGCATCTTCTCAGGACGCTCATGTCGCGGGTCATCGCCATCGCGAATCAAAAGGGCGGGGTGGGCAAGACGACCACCGCCATCAACCTGGGCGCCTCGCTCGCGGTGGCCGAGCAGCGGACTCTGGTCGTGGATATCGACCCCCAGGGCAATGCCACCAGCGGGCTCGGCCTCGACCCGAGAGACGATCGGGCGACGGTTTACGATGTCCTCATGGGCTCCGCCACCGCCACGGAGGCTGCGACCAAGGGGGTCCATTTCCCGTTCCTGGACCTGATTCCATCCACGCGTGACCTGGTCGGGGCCGAGATCGAGCTCGTTCAGGCCGAACAGCGGGAAACGGTGCTCCGAAGGGCGCTCGTTTCCGTCCGAGAGGCGTACGACTACGTGCTGGTGGACTGCCCACCCTCACTCGGCCTCCTCACCCTGAATACGCTGACGGCGGCCGACTCCGTCCTGATCCCCATCCAGTGCGAGTTCTACGCCCTGGAGGGGCTGAGCCAGCTGCTGAACACGATCCGGCTCGTTCAGAGGGGCCTCAATCCGGGCCTGGACATCGAGGGCGTGCTCCTCACGATGTACGACCGACGCCTCAACTTGTCGCGTCAGGTGGCGGCCGAGGCCCGGGAGTACTTCGGCGCCAAGGTGTATCGGGCGGCGATCCCCCGGAATGTCCGCCTTGCGGAGGCCCCCAGCTTCGGCCAGCCGATCGTGCTCTACGACGTCCTCTCCCAGGGAGCCCAAGCCTATCTGGCCCTCGCGAAGGAGCTGATGGCACGGCGAGGAGCCGATGCAGGACGTCCGAGGGCCGCCGGGTGACCCGTCGCGACCGGCTCGGGAAGGGGCTCGGGGCGCTCCTCGGCCAGTACCTCGAGCCTCAGGTCGACGAGACGGAGCTCCGACGGATCCGACTCACGGACATCGTACCGAACCCGCTCCAGCCCCGGCGCAACTTCACCGAGGCGGAGCTGGCCGAGCTTGCTGCATCCATCAGGGAGAACGGGCTGCTCCAGCCCCTGGTGGTCAGACCGGCCCCCGACGCCCCGGACCGCTTCGAGCTGGTGGCTGGAGAGCGGCGCTACCGGGCCATCGCTTCCCTCGGGTGGGACGATGCTCCGGCGCTGGTCCGGGACGCCACGGACGACACCATCCTGGTTTTGGCCCTGGTCGAGAACCTGCAGCGTGAATCGCTCAACCCGTTGGAGGAAGCGGAGGGCTACCGAGCCCTCACCGATCGCTTCTCCATGAGCCAATCCGACGTCGCGCGCGCGGTGGGTAAGGACCGATCGACGGTCTCCAATCTGCTCCGGCTTCTGCACCTCCCTCCGTCCGTGCGGAAGTTCCTCGAATCCGGCGAGATCTCGATGGGGCACGCGCGCGCCCTCCTTGCGGTACCGGATCCCGTGAAAGCGGCCGATCTGGCGCGTCGGGCGGCGCGCGAAGGATGGTCGGTACGTGAAGTCGAGCGACGCGCCGCCGGCCCGGCCGCCGAGGGGCCGTCGCGGCGTCCGGGCCGCCCGCCGGCGGCCATCGATCCCGTCGTGCGCGCCCTGGAGGAAGCTCTACAGGATGCCCTCTCCACGAGGGTGAACGTGAAGCGCGGTCGGAAGGGCAAGGGGGTGATCGAGATCACCTTCCACGGTCCGGAGGACTTCGAGCGCGTCTTCACACTCGTCACCGGAAAGGATGCGTCGGAGGTCGTGGGGTGAGTGGCGACGCGACCGGCCGGCGATTCCTCACCGTCATGGTGGTGCCCGATCGTGGCCAGGAGACCCATACCCTACGCGTTTCCTATCGCACCCTGCGCGCCGTCGGCGTGCTCGGCGGTTTTGCTGCGCTGGCCCTGACGCTGGTCGCCGGCAGCTGGTGGTACCTGGCGGCTCGCTCGGCCCGGGTCACCGCCCTCGAGGCGCGGGTTGCCGAGTTGACGGAGGAGCGCCGCCGCATCGATGAGCTCGCGGTCCAGATGGAGGCAATCGAGCTCGGCTATGGCAAGATTCGGGATTTGTTCGGTCCGGGCACCGCCGCGCCCTCCGAGGTATGGCTCCCGCCTCCGAGCACCTCACCCCGCGGCGGTGGCACGACATCTGCTATGCCGACGACGCTCCCCAGCAGCTGGCCGTTGACGGAGAGGGGCTTCGTGACGCGCGGCCTCCTGGATGAAGACTGGGGCGGCGAAGAGCACCCAGGCCTCGACATCGCGGTACCCACGGATTCCTACATCCGAGCGGCGGGTGCCGGGACGGTCGTCGACGTCGGAGACGACCCGATCTACGGGAGATTCGTGGTGGTCGAACATGCGGACGGGTACACGACACTCTATGGGCACGCGTCGACCCACCTCGTGTCACCCGGGCAGACCGTACGACGGAACGAGGTGATCGCGCTGTCCGGCTCGACCGGTCGGTCGACGGCTCCTCACCTTCATTTCGAGATCCTTCTCAACGGAGAGGCGGTCGATCCGCTCTCCCTCGTTCAACAGCCCTGAAACGGCAGGAAGGCAGGACCCGATGGCACGCGATCGCAGCGGAAACGGTGGCACGACCCCCGACACGGTCATCAGCATCATCGGTCCGGGAATGAAGGTGGTCGGCGACTGCGAGACCGACGGCACCATCCGCATCGAGGGGACCGTGGAAGGCTCCGTCCGCGCCGGCAAGGCCGTCGTCGTCGGGAAGGACGGTCTGGTGAAAGGCGACGTGGCGACCCAGGACGCCGTGATCTCGGGACGGATCACCGGGACCCTCACGGCCGACTCCCGACTGGAGGTGCAGGCCACGGCCCGGATCGAGGGTGAGGTGAGGGCCCGCAGGCTCCAACTGGAGGAAGGCGCAGTCCTGAACGGGACCGTCAACATGGGGGAGAGCGGCCCGGCACCGGCGAGCGTCTACAAGGCGCGCGACACGGGCGCGCTGGTCGAGAGCTGACGTTGTCCTGGGCTCTGTGGATACTTCGGCCCTGAACGCCGCGCTCGGGCATATCCTTACAAGTTATTGTGCGCCATGACCTTAATGGCATGGACACAAGAGCCTGTCACGGTCGTGCAACGACAATCCGGGCGTTGTCCACAGTCTATCCACGCGCCGCAGGATGCTCGCGAGGATCGCCCATGAAACTAGAATCTCTGATCCAGTACATGGACGCGTACCTCGGCGTCCCGTCCCACCCCGACTACCCGAACGCCCTCAACGGGCTCCAGGTGGACGGTGGGCGAGAGCGCGTCACCCGAATCGCGGCGGCGGTGGACGCCTCGAAGGCAGCCATCGACGCCGCAGTCGCGTCGGGAGCGGACCTTCTCCTGGTGCACCACGGTCTGTTCTGGGACGGACTCAAGCCCCTGACCGGAAGACGGATGCGGCGCGTCCGCCCACTCGTCGAGCACGGTCTGTCGCTCTACAGCGCGCACCTTCCCCTGGACAGCCATGCCGAGGTCGGCAACTGCGTCCTGATGGCTCGTGCGCTCGGAGTTGAGCCGGAGGCGCGCTTCGCACTCCATGAGGGCACGCCGATCGGCTGGTGGGGGCGACTGGCCCAGCCGCTGGACCCGCAAGCGCTGGGACGACGAATGGTTGCCGCGCTCGGGCAGGAAGGTGTCTCCGGCGGGCCCCTGACCTACGGGGGCGATGCGCGGGGTGTCCACATCATCGCGGGTGGACCCGCCCGGATCGAGCGCGTCGGCGTGGTCACGGGCAGCGGCGCGTCGTTCGTGGCCGAGGCCGTGGATCTGGATCTGGACGCCCTGGTCACGGGCGAGGGCGCTCACCATAACCACTTCGACGCCACCGAGCTCGGGATCAACTTGTTTCTCGGCGGGCACTACGCGAGCGAGACCTTCGGCGTGAAGGCCCTGGCGGCACATGTAGCCGATCGCTTCTCGCTCGAGTGGCTCTTCCTGGATCTGCCGACCGGTTTGTGACGCGGCCGTTCAACGCGCCGGCATCATCGCGTCGCGGGCGCTCTTGAATTCCTGACCGACGTGCCACTCCGGCCACGCGTCCGACATCGCGATGTCGAGGCTCACGAGGAACACCATGGTCCCCTGTTGAACGGCGCCCGCGAACGTGAAGGAGTCCGAGAACTCGTCCTGAGGCGAGTGATAGCGTTCTGCGGTGTACGCCTCCTGGATCCGCTGGCCGTAGTCGGCAGGTCGTCCGCGATAGCGCCTTCCGTGCTCGACATAGAGGGACGGGATCCCGGCTCTGGCGAAAGGAAAGTGGTCACTGCGGAAGAAGAAGCCCTTTTCTGGCTCCGCGTCCGGCATGATCTCCAGCCCGAGCTGTTCGGCGCGAGCATGAACCAAGGCCCCGAGCTCGCTACGCTCCTCGCCCTGCACCGTCACGTCGTCGGTTTCACCCCAGAGGTTCGCCCCGTCGATGTTGATCTCCGCCACGGTACGGGCCAGCGGCATCAGGGGTGACTGAACGTACCACTGGGCTCCCAGGAGCCCCTGCTCCTCGGCGGCCGTCGCGATGAACAGAATCGAGCGAGCCGGCCGGTCCGGGTAGGCCGCCATCACGCGCGCGAGCTCGAGCAGGAGCGCCGTGCCGGACGCGTTGTCGTAGGCGCCGTTGTAGATGCTGTCCCCCTGTATCGCCTCGCCGACGCCGAAGTGGTCGTAGTGCGAGGTGAGGGTGATCACCTCGTCCGGACGTTCCGAGCCCCGCACGAGACCCACTACGTTACGCGTCTGCAGCTGACGCACGTCGCTGTCCACGGATCCGCTCACGCGGAGGCCGGTAGGCACCGGCGCGAAACCGCGGCGCCCCGCTTCCGCCTTGAGCTCGGTGTAGTCGAGCCCAGCGAGGGCGAGCATCCGTGATGCCGCCTCGCGTGTGACCCACCCGAGCATTCGCGCGGGTTTCGGCGCCTTCGGATCCGGGGGCAGGGAGAACTGCTCACCGGCACGCCCGCCCCGGACCACGCTCCACGGGTACCCTGCGGGCCCGGTCTCGTGAACGATGAGCGCACCCAGCGCTCCCTGGCGGGCGGCCTCCTCCCACTTGTACGTCCAGCGGCCGTAGTAGGTCATGGCCCGACCGTCGAACAGGTCGGGCTCATCTGCCGGTGCGGGCGGGTCGCTGACGAGGATCAGGATGAACTTCCCACTGACGTCCGTACCGGCGAAGTCGTTCCACCCTTCCTCCGGCGCGTCGATGCCGTATCCCACGAAGACGAGCTCGCCGGAGCCGGAGACCGACGCGGCCTGCGGGTCTCCCGGAATCAATACGAAATCGTCTAGATAGCCGGCGTGCACCTCCCCCCCGGGACCCGCGATCGAAAGACGCACGTCCTCCGCCCTGGGGGCGTACCCGATCATTGGTACGGGCTGGAAGTAACTACCCTCCACAGGCTCCAGACGATAATCGCGGAAGCGATCGGCGATGTACTGAGATGCCAGGTCACCTCCGGGATGCCCCGGCCCTCGTCCCATGAACGCGTCCGAAGCGAGCGTCCTCATACGCTCGCGCACCGAATCCGCTGAAATGCCGACGTCCGACGTGTCGCGGGCGGGCTGGGACTCCTCCGAGCCGCCGCAACCCAACACGACGAGCGAAGCGACGATGGTGATGGCGCATCCTTTCACGGTCTGACTCCTGACGGTCTTATCAAGATGTGGAACGTTAGTCAGAAGAGCCCGTCAAGGTAGAGGTGCAGCTTCCATCCGTGCTCGCGTCGCACTGCCCGGGCCAGGTCCAACCGGAAGATGCCGTCGAGCAACGAAGCGCCGGCTCCCACGGAGATCACTGGATCCCGGACGGTGAATTCCTGTCGCGCACCAGCCCATCCCAGGTCGGTGAACCCGGCAAGGCGGGCCCCGGCAAAGCCAGTGGCCAGCTCACCCCGGGCGCGCCAGAACGAGCTACCGTGCAGCTTATTCGCGTCGATTCCGCGGAGCGTAGCCGTCCCCCCGACGAAATACTCGGACTGCAGCGGCCCGTCGCTCCAGCGAGCCCCGCCGCCCAGCTCGATGGCTCCGACGAGTCCGAACGGAATCGGGTGGGACAGAGAAACCGCGGAGGCCGTGCGTGCCACGGTGGCGTCGCCTCCGGAGAGCTCGCCGGACCAGGAACCGGTCAGGATCAGCCCGTTCGGGTCGAGGCCGGAGAACCAGGACAGCATGACCCGGACCCCCGACTGGTCGACCCTGTCTGCCTGCAGCACCGCCGCCACCGAATCGTCGCGGAGCGGGGCGGTGAGATAGAAGTCCGTGCCGACCTGCACCGGGCGCTGGGCCTCGTGAAAGCCTGCCACCGACCAGCGGACGTTCTGTCCTGCGCGGGCGTAGGTCAGCGACGCCCCCGTCTTGCGAAGATACTCGCCACGGTCCAGACCCAGCAGGAGGGCCCCGACCGAGCTCTTGAGCGTGAACGGATCGTGGAATTCGCTCATGGACTCCAGCCGGTGGAACGCGGACAGCGCCCATCGCCGATCCGGATCACCGCGGAACACCGTGGCGCCGAGATTGGGCTCCGCGTCCGCCACGCCGATGCGCGCTTCCAGATCGAAGGCCGTGGCGGGCCCCAGGGGAAACGTCGAGACCATGCCGACGCTCAGGCCCTCGACCCGATTGTAGCGGACCAGGCCCCGCTCCCAGCCCCATGCGAGACGCGGGCGGAAGCGGTGGAAGGTCGGGAGCATCGTCTCGAGCTCTCCACGCAGGTCGTCGACCTCCGCGTCCGTGAATGCGGTGGGAGACCGCTCTCCGAGCGACTCGGAAAGATCGGGGTAGCTCACGAGCTGGTCCGTTTCGGGAACCACCACGGTGACATAGGAAACCCGGCCTCGGTCGTCCTCGATGCGCCTCTCCCGCCGGGACCAACCCGGCGGGAGTGGACCCTCGATCGGGATCTCCGTGCGGGCTTCGTTCACGACGTATTCGCCGACGTTCCATTCCACGGTGAGGGGGATTCGCAGCAGCGTACCGAGACGCGCCTCGCCCTCGAGCGCGAAGCGCCTCGGCAGCCAGTAGCGGAATTCCTGCAGGGAGTACTCGACCGTGACGTAGTTGATCTCGGCCTGCACCGGCTTGAGTAAGCCGGGCACCTCCTCCGAGTCCTCCGGCTCGTCCAGCGACAGGTCGAAGGGGCGAGCGGGCTTGTAGGTGGCTCGGACCAGCGAGGCGCTCTCCGAATCGAACCACAGCGATCCGGCGACGAGATGGAAGTCGGCCCGTCGCGGCTCGACTCGGATCTCCTCGAGGACGATCTCGCGATCCTCGCTGGGGATGCGGAGCCGAAGGGTATCGCCGGAGGCGAACCGGTAGTGGGCGGCAGCCGAGTCCGACAGCGGATGCAGCGCCCAATCATCGCCGAACATCAGGCGGTCGCCCGATGGGTCGAACACGAATCCAGGCAGCTCGACTTCCCGCAGCAGCTCGTCGGGCAGGTCACGAACGAGCTCCGCCCGAACCTCCGCACCCGCACCCCCGACGCGTCCCTCGGTCTGAAGCTCGTCGCCGCTCCGGGTGTCGGCACCGACGATGGGAACGGCGCGCCGTGCTCCCAGCCACTGGATCGCGCGCTCTCCGTCGGCGCTCCAGCGGAGCCGAGCGATGCGCTCCTGTTCGAACAGGCTTCGCTCCCTCCGGAACCTCAGGGCCGTCAGCCCGACGTAGATCCTCTCCCTCAGGACCCCCTCGTACGAGCGCATCCCCTCGACGTCACGGTCCCGTGCCAGCCGTGCGCGCTGCATGAGACTCTGTGCAGCGAGGTCCCGAAAGGCGTCCCCCGGCTCGGTCTGACGGGCCGCAAGGCCGTCGGGGGCCGCGCACAGGAGGACCGCGCAGAAGCAGCCTCGCCGCCACCTTCTCCACCTCTTCGGTCCGTTGCCGGTCCAGGGGGTGGGAGATACCATCCGGTAACCTCAAACGATGGTAAGGAGTTCGATGATGCGCCGCGTCACGACCGTTGTTCTGGCCACGATCCTGATGCCGATCGCCTCCTCCTCCCAGGGCGTTCCAACCCCGAGACAGCACTTCGGGTTCGACATCGGTCAGGACCGAAAGCTCGCTGACTGGAGCCAGCTTACCTCCTACTACGAAAAACTGGCCCAAACGAGTCGCAGGGTGGTGGTTGACACGCTGGGCACCACGACGAAGGGACGCCCATTCGTCATGCTGACCGTGACCAGCCCGGAAAACCACGCGCGTTTGGCGGAGCTGCATGACATTCAGATGAAGCTGGCCGACCCCCGACGGGTCTCGGGGCCGGACGAGCTCCGGTCGCTGGTGGAGCGCGGCCGCACGGTGGCGCTCATCACCCACGGCATCCACGCGACCGAGGTCGGTGGAAGTCAGACCGCCGCGCGACTCCTGTGGCGGCTCGCCACGTCGAATGATCCGGAGATCCTCCAGATCCTCGACAACGTGATCCTGCTCGACATCCCCTCGCTCAACCCGGACGGTCTTCAGTGGGTCGTCGAGTGGTACGATCAACACGTCGGCACCCCGCTCGAGGGGGCCCCCCTGCCCTGGCTGTACCAGTTCTACGTGGGGCATGACAACAACCGAGACTGGTACGCTTTCACACAGGCCGAGACGATCCTCACGGTCGAAAAGGCGCACAACGCATGGCACCCCCAGATCGTCCACGACATCCACCAGATGGGCTCGACCGGGGCGAGGATCTTCTTCCCCCCGTACATCGATCCGTGGGAGCCGAACATCGACCCGGCGCTCCAGTCCGCCGTCAATCAGCTGGGCAGCTTCATGGCCGCCGAAGTGACCGCGAGAGGGATGCCCGGCGCGGTCGTCGCGGGACAGTACGACGCCTTTACGCCCGCGCGGGCCTACCAGCATTACCACGCCGGTGCGCGTATCCTGTCCGAGACGGCGTCGGCCAACATCGCGACCCCCATCGACATCTCGCCTGAGCGGCTCGGGCCGGGCAGGGGCTACGACTCGTCACAGCGGTCGTGGAACTTCCCGGCGGTCTGGCCCGGGGGCCGCTGGGGACTTCCGGACATCGTCAACTACATGGAAACGGGAGCTCTCGCCCTGCTCGAAAACGCGGCACGAAACCGGACATACTGGCTGAAGAACTTCTACGACATCGGTACGAGGGCCGTGAACAAGTGGGAGTCCTGGCCCGATGCGTGGGTGATCCCCTCGGGGCAGAGCAACCCTACCGGCGTGGCGTACGTGCTTCGCATCCTCGCGATGGGGGACGTGGAGGTCCACACGGCCGCGCGTGCCTTTTCGGCCGGCGGGATCTCCTTTCCGGCGGGCAGCTGGGTGATCCCGATGAAGCAACCGTACGCTTCCTTCGCGCAGACGATGCTGGAGGTACAGCGCTACCCGGATCTCCGCGAGTACCCGGGAGGACCCCCGCAGCGCCCCTACGACGTGACTGCGCATACGTTGCCGTACCTGATGGACATCGAGGCGGTCGCGATCGACGAGGTTCCCAACGTTGCGATGTCCGATCCGATCGAGCCGCCGGACTTCGATTTCCGACTGCCGGAGCACTTGAGGGGCTCGGGGGCGTCCAGAGTCGCGATCTACAAGTCGTGGCAGGAGCCGATGGAGGCCGGATGGACGCGCTGGCTCTTCGACCGGTACGGGATGCGGTACGACACGCTACACGACGCCGACGTGAAAAGGGGCAATCTCTCGCGGCGCTACGACGTCATCTTGCTCCAGTCGCAGGGCGCGCGCTCGATCGCCAGCGGCTTTTCGGAGGGCTCGGTCCCCTCGCAGTACGTCGGAGGCCTCGGCGAGTCTGGGGCGTCGGCGCTTCGCGACTTCGTCCGGGCGGGGGGACGGGTCGTCGCCGTGGAGGACGCGGTGGAGTACGTGGCCGACCTCTTCGGACTCGCGGTCAGCAACGCGGTGGAGGGCCTTTCGAGCACCGACTTCTACATTCCGGGGTCGATCCTCCGTCTGGAGCTCGACCCGGCCTCACCTCTGGCGGCGGGGCTGGACCCGGAGAGCATCGCCTGGTTCGGCACCGGGAGCATGGCCTTCGACGTGGGGGACCCAGGCCTTCGCGTCGCCGCTCGCTACGGCAGCGGCTCACCCTTGCTCTCCGGCTGGGTGCTCGGTGGCCAGAACGTAGCCGGTAGGCCGGCGATCGTGGAGGCCGACGTGGGCGAGGGATCGGTGGTCTTCTTCGGATTCCAGCCGAACTACCGCGGCCAGACCGTCGCCACATGGCCGCTCCTCTTCAACGCTCTCTCGAGATGACGCCGATCAAGAACGAGTGCCCCGAGTGCGGCAAGCCGGCCTCCGGGAACTTCTGTCAAAACTGTGGGGCGAGCCTCGGTGGTCGGTTCTGCAACCAATGCGGGGCCAAGGCGGACAAGGGGGCTCGTTTCTGTAATCAGTGCGGAGCGCCCCTCGGGGCGGGTGGGGTCGTCGCGGGCGCTTCCGCACCTGTGGCTCGCGCCGACGCGCCCCGCCCCGGATCGGCGGTGGCGACGCAGCAACGACGGGCCTCCGTAGGTGCGCAAGCCGCTCCGGCCGGCGGCGGCGCGAGCGGGAACCTTCCGTGGTGGATCGCGGGGGTCTCGATGTTCGGGCTGATCCTGGTTGTCGGCATCAACATGGTCCGACCGGGGGCGCCTGCCGCGCCCGCGTCCGGGGCACCGGGCGACGGCACGAATCCGGCGGGGGGGCAGTCCAGCCTCGATCTGAGCTCCATCTCACCCCGCGAGGCCGCCGACCGCCTTTTCAACCGCGTCATGACGACCATTTCCCAGGGTGATACGGCGGGCGCGCTGGCCTTCCAGCCCATGGCGGTGCAGGCGTACGGGCTGGTGGCCGACCTGGACCTGGACGGGTTGGTGCATCGAGCGCTTCTCGAGCTCCTGGTGAGCCCCGAGGCGGCCATGGCGAGCGCGCAGCAGGTCCTGGCCGTCGAGCCGGACCACGTGCTCGGGCTCGGAATCGCCGCCGACGCGGCGGTGCGCATGGGCGACGACGCCCGTGCGGAGGAGCTGTACAGGCACGTGCTGCGGGTCTACGACGCCCAGGCCGCCCGCTCGCTGGTGGAGTACGATTCCCATCGCACGGTGATGGCCGACGTCCGCGCGAGCGCCGAGGCGTTCCTGGCGGGTCGCTGAGCTAGCGAGCCGATCCGCCGAGGCCCGTCGCATCGTGCGCGTCTTCCTGACGGGCGGGACCGGCCTGGTCGGCTCCCACGTCGCGGAGCGCGTGCGCGCGGAAGGCCACGAAGTCGTGGCTCTGGTGCGGCCAGGATCGGATGCCCGACACCTACGCGAGCTCGGGTGCCGCTTGGCCCCGGGCGACGTCAGGGATGCGGGAGGAGAGCTGGTCACCGCGATGAGCGGGTGCACGCACGTCGTCCATGCGGCGGCGTTGGTCTACTCGCGAGGGTCGTGGGGGGAGATCGAGGCGGTGAACGTCGGCGGCACCCGCGCCGTCGTGCGCTCCGCCGCCGAGGCCGGCATCCGGGTCGCGGTCCACATCTCGTCGGTCGCGGTGTACGGCGAGGCCCGCGCGGGTGTAGACGATGCCACGCCGGAGGAGGAGCTACTTCCGGTCTCCAGCAACTACGGGCGCTCGAAACAGCAGGCCGAGGGCGCGGCACGCCTCGAGGCGACGGCCGCGGGCCTGCGTCTCACGGTCCTGCGGCCGGCGTCCGTGTACGGAGAGCGCGACCGGCTCATGACTCCGAGAATCGCGCGTCTCAGCCGCTGGCCGGTCACCCCGATCCTCGGCTCAGGCTACAACACGATTCCGGCCGTCTACGCCGGAAACGTGGCTGACGCCGTCTGGCGGGCCCTGGTCGCCGGACGCGGGGGAGCGACGTGGGACGTCGCGTTGGACCACCCGCTCACGCAGCGCATGCTGGTGGAGGGAATCGCACGCGGGATGGGGCGGCGTCCCCGCGTCGTCGCGGTGCCGGCGCCCACCGTGCGCGCGGCGGCCGCGATGCTGGGATGGTTGGGCGTGCGCACGCCGGGCGCGTCCGACCTGCCTCTGGGTCGGGTCGTCGCGCTCGCGCTGGCTGACAACCCCTATCGTTCGCAGCGTATCCGGGACGAGCTCGGGTGGAGCCCGCCACACAAGCATGAAGACGCGCTGCCTCGCGCCGGCGCCTGGCTGGCCCGCGAGGGACAGCGTGGGCGTCGATCAATCTAGGAGACCGAGACATGACGGAGCACGACTCCGGCGCCCACTGGGCCGAGCCCTTTCCCCACGCGCGGCGGACCGAGGACGAACGGCTCCTCGAGAGCGTGGAGGAGCTGGAGACGATCGGGAAGGACGCGTGGCGCGTCTTCCGCATCATGGGCGAGTTCGTGGAGGGCTTCGAGGAGATGGCCAAGGTGGGACCGGCGGTCTCCATCTTCGGCTCGGCTCGGGTGCGCCGTGGGGATCCTCAGTACGAGATGTGCGTGGAGACGGCTCGCCTGCTCGGAGAGTCCGGGCTGGGAATCATCACGGGGGGTGGCCCCGGGATCATGGAGGCTGCCAACAAGGGCGCGCGTGAGGCGGGGGCGATGTCCGTGGGATGCAACATCGAGCTCCCGTTCGAGCAGCACCTCAATCCCTACGTGGACCTCGCCATCGACTTCCGGTACTTCTTCGTGCGCAAGACGATGTTCGTGAAGTACGCCCAGGCCTTCGTCATCTTCCCGGGGGGCTACGGTACGATGGACGAGCTCTTCGAGGCGCTCACGCTCATTCAGACCGGCAAGGTACGCCTGTTTCCAGTCGTTCTGGTCGGGAAGGAGTACTGGGCCGGTCTCCTGTCCTGGCTACGCGACCGGATGGCGGTCGACGGCAAGATCGAGGAGCGGGACCTGGAGCTCCTGTATCTGGCCGACGAGCCCGTCGAGGTGAGGGACCACGTCGTGCATCGACTTCGGCGGCGGAAGGAGATTCTCGGGGGGCGCGACCCGAGCCCCGGAGGGAAGTCGCCGTGATCTCCGACCCCCTGGCGCTCACCGCCCTCGTCGCGGTCCTGACGCTCCTCGCGTTCTGGCTCGACTACCGCGTTCCCTGGCTGTCCAAGGTCGGGGCGTCGATGCTCACGCTCGCATTGGGCGCGCTGGTCTCGAACCTCGGGCTCGTGCCGGCCACGTCGCCTGTCTACGACGTCATCTCCGGCCCGGTCACCATGGTCGGGATCGCGTGGCTTCTGCTGTCGGTGCACCTCGGAGACCTGAAGCGAGCGGGTCCGCGCATGCTGGGCGCTTTCGGAATCGCCCTGGCGGGCACCGTGGCCGGGGCGCTGGTGGGTGCGCTGGCGTTCGGGTCCGCGATCGGCGAGGAGGCGTGGAAGCTGTCTGGCACGATCACGGGGACGTACACCGGAGGGTCCGTCAACTACGTGGCTGTGGGGAACGGCCTCGGGCTGTCGCCCGCCATGTTCGTGGGGGCAACGGCATCGGACGCCCTGCTCACGAGCGTGTGGCTGGGCGCGACGCTCCTGATTCCGGTTTGGCTCGGCCACCTCTACCCGCCGATCCCCACGGAGCTGACCACCCATCCCGGCGGGCCGGCCGACCCGGACCACCACCACCACCCGTTCTTCCAGAAGGTGTCCCTCTCGACGCTCGACCTCGCCAAGCTCGTCGCGCTGGCGATCGCGCTCTACGCCCTGGCCGAGATCGTCGCGGGGGGGCTGGCGATGCTGGCTGAGCGCGGCTCCGTGCCGGCATGGTTGGGTAAGGTCCCGTCCGTGCTCTGGCTCACGACGTTCGCCCTGGTCGCGGGGCACCTCCGTCCGATCGGACGCCCGGAGGGCGCCATGCAGCTCGGCACGCTCGCGATCCATTTCTTCTTCGTCGTGATCGGGATCTGGTCGAGGATCGCGGACATCATCGAGACGGGCCTGGCGGTATTCCTGTACGTGAGCACGGTCGTCCTGGTGCACGGGCTCTTCGTCTATGCCGGAGGTCGCCTCGCCCGCATCGACGTCGGGACGCTCTCGGTGGCCTCGCAGGCCGCGGTAGGCGGTCCGTCCAGCGCGCTGGCGGTCGCCGCCGCCCGCGAGTGGCCGGGGCTCATCCTTCCTGGAGTGATCGTCGGGCTGCTCGGCTACGCGGTGGGGAACTACCTGGGCTTCGGGGTGGCGTGGGCCGTGCAGGCGATGGGGATCGGCCTGTAACGAGACGTCGTTCTTGTGGTAGGGACGGGGTGACGGCAGAGTGGAGGCCGCCCGGGCCAGCCGCCCGGCACTGCCCAACGGGAGGGTAGGGAATGGACGACGTCCTGAGAGATCTCCGTTACGCGATCCGTGGCCTGGTCCGCGCGCCGCTGTTCGCGGCAGCCGCAATCCTCACGCTCGGGCTCGGGGTCGGCGCCAACACCGCGGTGTTCAGTGTCGTCAACGGCGTGCTCCTGCGCCCGCTTCCGCACGCGGACGGCGACCGGCTCGTCTACCTCAGGCAGGCGGCCCGGCTGGCCGGAATCGACAACGCGCTCTTCTCGGTGCCGGAGATCATCGACTTCCGCGGCGCCGAATCGCTCACGGACCTCGCGGAGTTCTCGGCGAGCTCGTACAACCTGACCGCGCGGGGCGAGCCGCAGCAGGTCCTCGCGGGGATCGTCACGGGCAACTTCTTCGAGGTGATGGGGCTGCGACCCGCGCTCGGCCGCGTGCTCGACTCGGGCGACGACGGGGCGGCCGCGGCGCCGGTCATCGTGCTCACGTACGACTACTGGATGCGCGCGTTCGGGGGCGACCCGAACGTGGTGGGCGAGGTCGTCGACCTGGGCGGCATGGCGGCGGAGATCGTCGGCGTGGTGCAGCAGGCGCCGCACTATCCGGAGCGGACCGACGTCATGGTCAACATGGTGACGAGCCCACACCACCTGAGCGCGACCATGGTGCACGGGCGGACACACCGCATGACCGAGGTATTCGGGCGGCTGGCCCCCGGCGCCACCCTCGAGCGGGTACAGTCCGACCTCGACGTCATCGCGGCGCGCATCCACCAGGAGTACCCGGAGGCGTACGAAGCCGCCGCCGGCTACACGGTGTCGGTGAGCCCGCTCGCCGAGGTGCTCACCCGCAGAGCCACGGGAACGATCTACCTGCTGTGGACGACGGCGGCGTTCGTGCTCCTGATCGCCTGCGCGAGCGTGGCGAACCTCGTGCTGACCCGGTCCGTGCGCCGCGAGCGCGAGTTCGTCGTGCGCGCGTCGCTGGGCGCGGGGTCCAGACGGATCCGTCGGCTGCTCCTGGCGGAGAGCCTCGTCCTCGCGCTGGCGGGTTCGCTGCTGGGCGTGCTCGTGGCGCTCACCGGCGTCGACGTATTGACCTCGTTCGCCGCGCGCTTCACGCCGCGCGCGGCAGAGGTATCGCTCGATGGGATGGTGCTCGCGTTCACCGCCGGCATCGCGATGCTGCTCGCGATCGCGCTCGGTTACGTGCCGTCGGTACCCGGGGCATCGTCGGCCGGGTCGCTGACGTCGACCGGCACCCGCACGGTCGGCGGACACAGGCGCGTGCAGAGTGCGCTGGTCGTCGCTCAGGTCGCGCTGTCCGTGACGCTGCTCACGGGCGCGGGGCTGCTCGTGCGCACGCTCATCAACCTGTACGACGTGGACGTGGGCGCAGATCTCCAGGGCGTGCTGACCGTAGAGGTCCCGGTCGCCGCTTCCGGCCGCAACGACACCGAGGTGCGCGAGATCTACGACCGCATGCGCGACCGGATGGCGACGCTCCCCGGGGTCGCGGACGCTGGCGTCGGCTCCACGGTGCCGCTGCGCGACAACGAGTTCGAGCTGGAGATCAAGGCCGAGGACGTCCCCCCGAACCCGGACCAGCCGACGCCGCGCGCCGAGTTCCGCACGGCGACGCCCGAGTACTTCGACGCGGCGGGGATCCCGATCCTGGCGGGGCGGGCGTTCGCGTCGACCGACACCCAGGGCGAGGCGCCGGTCGTGATCCTCAACCAGGCGGCCGTGAGGCTGCTGTTCCCGGAAGGGATGGACCCGATCGGGCGCCGGGTGGCGTGGACCGGGTCCGTGCTCGAGTTCATCCCCATCACGGGCGACTGGCGCACGGTGGTCGGTGTCGCCGGCGACACCCGGTCGGCGTCGCTCGATCAAGAGCCCCGCCCGGCCATGTACCAGCCCTTCGACCAGGAGGTGGTCTTCGCCGGATCGTTCGTGGTGCGCTCGGCCGGCGACCCCGAGCAGCTCCTGCTGCCCACGACGCAGGTCGTCCGCCAGATCGACCCGAGCGTCCCGATCGGCAAGGTCGGCACGCTCTCCGAGCTGCGGGAGGAGAGTGTCGCCAACCAGCGCATCAACGCTTTGCTCGTGTCGGGCTTCGGCCTGGTCGCGCTGCTCATCGCGGCCGTCGGGCTGGCCGGCGTGCTCGGCTTCTCGGTATCCCAGCGGACCGGGGAGATCGGCGTGCGCATGAGCCTGGGCGCCGAGCCGGGGCAGGTGCGCCGCATGGTGGTGCGCGAAGGCGCCTACCTGCTCGTCGTGGGCCTGATGCTCGGCGCGATCGGCTCGGTCTTCGCGACGAAGGTGGTCGAGGGGATGCTGTTCGGCGTGGCCGCCCACGACCCCACCACCCTGCTGGTGGTGGCGCTCCTCATGGGGACGGTCGGCGTGACGGCGGCGTGGATCCCCGCGATGAGGGCGTCGAGCGTCCAGCCGGTGGAGGCGCTGCGGCGGGAGTAGCGGCGAAGGGCGCCGCCCGGGCGCGACCGGTCAACGCCCTCCGGCAGCGTCCAGACGCTCCCGGATTACATCGAACCAGTTGAGCACGACGACGATGCGCGAGGCTTCCCGGCCCGTTTCCTCCCTCCGATTGTCGATGACCACCAGCCTCCGCCCGTCCGGGAACACGTCGAAGGCGGAGACCAGGCCGGAGAACACGTCGACGGGATCGCTCACGACGAAGGTCGGCTCGAGGGCGACGTCCACCCGCGTGAGCGTCGAGGGGTCGGAGCGTTGGAAGAAGAGGGACCGCCCGTCCGGGGACCAGCGGGGTCGCCAGGCCCCCCCGCGGGACACGTTCCAGGGTCCGAGCGCGGACGGGTAGGCGCGCACGAAGACCTGGTTGTCGTTCCCGACCTCGTTCGAGACGTACGCGAACCAGCGTCGGTCGGGCGAGACCTCAGCGCCGAACTCCCGGTAGGCCGTGTGGAGCAGATCCTCGGACCCCTTCGTGCCGTCGGTCGTGAGCCGGATGAGGTCCCGATCGGCTCCGGTCATCCGTTCGAGGACGAGCTCGTCCCCTCCGGTCCAGTCCGTGGGTGTCACCAGCACGCTGTCCTCGAAGAGCGAGACGGCGGGCGAGCCACCGTCGACCGCCTTGGCGACGACGCTGGTGCCATCGTGTTGATACGCGACGCGGGTACCGTCCGGCGACCAGATCGGTGAGGCGTTTTCGCCCTCGAAGGTCAGCTGCGTGGGGCCGGTCCGGCGCACGAGGTCGTAGATGTAGATCTGGGACTGGCTGACTTCCGTCGCGCCCGCGCCGAAGACCAGACGCTCGCCGTCCGGCGAGACCCGGACTCCGTACGGGTTCTGCCCCAGGCTCCCGAGCGTGTCCACAGACCCGTCGAGGCCGACGAGGAGGAATAGGCGCTGCCAGACGCGCGCCGTCGTCAGCCCGGTTCGATAGACGAGGGTGCCGGTGCCCGACAGCGCGAAGCCCCAGGGCACGACGCCGTCGAGGACCGGGACCGGCGGGCCGGTCACCTCGGCGCGCGCGAGGTCGAACGGCACGACCTGGAGGCCGCCTTCGGGGTGGGCGAAGAGGATGTGGCCGCTCTCCAGGTAGATGGGTCGCTCCCCCTCCTGGACGAGGACGCGAGAGGAGCCGCCCCGGAAGTCCTGGATGCGGATGGATGCCTCCCCGCGACGGGCCTCCTGGGTGTAGAGGACGGCCGAGCCGTCGGGCAGGGCGTATGGACGGCCGACGAACCCCTCGATGCGCAGCGAGTCGACGCTGCCGTCGCTCCGGATCCTGAGGATCCCGTCGGAGCTGGCGGCCACGACGACGTCCCCGCTCGCACCCCAGTGTGGATTGTCGAGGCGGTTCTCCGATTGGTACAGCGTGAGCGGGCTGCCGCCGGCTACGGAGACGCTCATGAGCTCGTCGCCCATCACGTAGGCGATGCGCCGGCCGTCGGGAGAGAACGCCGGGTTACGCCCCCCCTCCGTTCCCGCGAGGGGGCGCCACGCCGCATGGTCGGCAGTGCGCACCCAGAGCGGCGGGTGGTCGTCCCCTTCGTCCCGCCATGCGAGCGCGAAGGTGCGGCCGTCGGGCGAGACGGCGACCTCGGCATACCGGCTCAGCCAGTCCGTCCCGGCGTCCATCCACAGCTCCGTGGGGCCGTCGCTCGTCCGAGCTGTCCCCCGCATCCACCCGGCCACCGCGGCCACCGCCGCGAGCGTCGCGAGAGCCCAAGGGAGGACGGCCGAGGTGCGTACAGCGGAACGGGCTTCCGGTGGGGCGGCTGCGGCGGCGAGCGCCGTCCCGTGCCGGAAGCCCGGATCGCCCAGGGCCCTCGAGAAGGCGTCGGCGCTCTCGAATCGGTCGGCCGGCAGCCGCTCCAACGCCCGTGCCACCGTGTCGGCCACATGGAGGGGCACGGTCTTGCGCACTGCCGTGACCGGCCGAGGCTCCTCGGTCAGGATCTTGGCGAGCACCGCCTGTGCGGAGCTCCCGGTGTGCGGCGGGTCGCCGACCAGCATCTCGTACAGGACGCACCCGAGGCTGTAGACGTCACTGGCCCGCCCCGGGTCCCGGTCCGCGGCGGCCTGCTCGGGGCTCATGTAATACGGCGTTCCCAGCGACAGCCCCGTCTCGGTCAGCCGGCCGCCGCCGGCCTGGCTCACGGCCAGCGCGATGCCGAAGTCGGAGACGAGCGGCTCGCCCCGGGAGAGCAGGATGTTCTCGGGCTTGATGTCGCGGTGGATGATGCCCGCGTCGTGGGCCACCTGGAGGGCTCCGGCCACGGCGCGCGCGATCCGCACCGCCTCGTCCACACCGAGCTGCACGTCGCGACGGAGGCGGTCCCGAAGCGACTCGCCCTCCACGTACGGCATCACGTAGAAGAGGAAGCCGTCCGCCTCGCCCGAGTCGAAGAGCGGCAGGATGTGCGGGTGCTGCAGGTTGGCGGTGGTCTTGATCTCGGCGAGGAACCGCTCGGCTCCCATGACCGCGGCGAGCTCGGGCCGCAGGACCTTGAGGGCCACCCGCCGCTCGTGCTTCCGGTCGTCCGCGAGGAACACGGTGGCCATGCCGCCCTCGCCGATCTTCGATTCGATGGCGTAGCGGCCCTGCAGGGCCCGATTCAGCCGGTCGACGACATCCTGCATGGCCGTAACCTCCCGGAGGGGCCATAGACGCATGACTCAACCGCCGGCACAACGTTCGTCACCCCGTCAGCCTGCGCCAGGGTCTGCGGCGCGGCAGGCGGGGCGGGGCCACTCCGTCCTTGAAGCCAAACCCCGCCCCGGGCTACCTTTCCTGGCTCCCGTAGGGCGATCATCGGGCGCATTGTCGCCCGGATTCAGGGGATAGATCGTGACGAGAACAGCCACGGACACACCATACGGGTACGCCCCGTCCGGGAAGGACACCGGGGTGGTGAAGCCGAAGGGCACGTCGCGCATCCGGGCGCACGAGGGTCTTGAGACCATCGAGCTCCGGTCGCGGAAGCCGGAATGGCTCAAGGTCCGCTCGCCCGGAGGACGCAACTATCTGCGCCTGAAGCAGATGATGCGGTCCGAGAGCCTCCACACGGTGTGCGAGGAAGCCGGCTGCCCGAACATCGGCGAGTGCTGGGAGGCCGGCACGGCAACGTTCATGATCCTCGGCGACGTATGCACGCGGGCCTGCAAGTACTGCGGCGTGGCGCATGGCATGCCGACCGGCCTGGACACGGACGAGCCCCGCCGCGTCGCGGAGACCGTCGCGGAGATGGCGCTCGAGCACGTGGTGATCACGAGCGTGAACCGGGACGAGTTGCCCGACGGCGGCGCGGGCATCTACGCCGAGACAATCCATCGGATCCATCAGGCGGTGCCGGGCTGCTCGGTCGAGGTGCTCATCCCCGACTTCAAGGGCGACGAGGACGCGCTGCGCACGGTCGTGGAGGCCGGACCCGCCATCCTCGGGCACAATCTCGAGACCGTGGAGCGGCTCCACCCCGACGTGCGCCCCGGCGGCCGCTACTGGCGATCGATCTCGTTCCTGGGCGCGGTGAAGAAGATCGACACGGCGATGCTCACCAAGACCGGCATCATCCTCGGCATGGGCGAGGAGGCCCCCGAGATCCGCCAGGCGATGGCGGACCTTCGCGAGGCCGCCGTCGACATCCTGACGCTGGGTCAGTATCTGCGGCCGTCCCCCATGCACATTCCGGTGGCCCGCTGGGTCACCCCCGACGAGTTCGCGACGTGGAAGCGAATCGGGGAGGAGGAGCACGGCTTCCGGCACGTGGAGTCGGGCCCCCTCGTGCGCTCGAGCTACCACGCGAAGGAGCAGGCCCGTGAGGTGGTGGCAGGGGGGCCCGGGTCCATCGTCGATGTCCTGGAAGCCGACATCCCTGCTCCCGCCGAGGTCGCCTCGGGGCTGATCCAGCTCGAGGTCGGGCGTCCCGGCAAGCCGACCGCAGGAGGCCGCTGACGACCATGGCCCAGACGAGGACCAGGACCAGAGGTCAGGAGGCCGCCTCGGCCGGCGATCCGTTCGAGCGGCACGGCGTGACGCCGGAGCGCGCGCTGGAGCTCCTTCGGGAGATGCTCCTGTTCCGGCGCTTCGAGGAGAAGGCCGAGGAGGCGTACGCCATCGGCAAGATCGGGGGCTTCTGCCACCTGCACATCGGCCAGGAGGGGGCGGCCGTCGGCAGCATCCTGCCACTCCGCCAGGACGACTACGTCATCAGCGCTTACCGTGAGCACACGCAGGCGCTCGCGAAGGGGGTGAAGCCGGACGCGGTGATGGCCGAGCTTTACGGACGGGCGACGGGTGCGTCGGGAGGGAAGGGTGGCTCGATGCACATCTTCGACAAGTCCGCGCGTTTCATGGGCGGGCACGGCATCGTCGGGGGGCAGGTTCCGCTGGCCACCGGGATCGCCTGGAAGATCAAGTACCGTGGGGAAGACTCGGTGGTCGTTTGCTTCATGGGGGACGCCGCCGTGAACCAGGGCGGCTTCCACGAAGCGCTGAACATGGCCGCCATCTGGGAGCTGCCCGCCATCTACGTGGTCGAGAACAACGAATACGGGATGGGAACCGCGTTCCGGCGCGTATCTTTGACCGATATGGTCCAGAAGGCGTCCCCGTACGGAATCCCCGCGACCTCCGTCGACGGTCAGGACGTGCTTGCGACCTATGCGCACTTCCGCGACCTGGCGGCGACGGTGCGCGAGGGTGGTGGTCCGCGTTTCGTCGACCTCAGGACGTACCGGTTCCGCGGTCACTCCATGTCGGACCCGGTATCCGGCACCTACAGGGCGAAGGAGGAGGTCGAGCACCGAACCAAGGACGACGACCCGATCGTACACCTGCGAGACAAGCTGATGGCCGGCGACCACCTGGATCAGGCCGGGTTGGAGGCCGTGGACGCAGAGGTCCGATCCGTGGTCAACGCGGCGGCGGACTTCGCCGACCAGTCCCCCGCGCCTGGGCCCGAGGCGCTCTATCGGCACGTGTGGGCCCATCTCAACCCGAACGGGCGACTCTGCCTGGACGGTCGGGG
Source organism: Gemmatimonadota bacterium (assembly GCA_003248075.1). Taxonomy (GTDB): domain Bacteria; phylum Gemmatimonadota; class Gemmatimonadetes; order Longimicrobiales; family Gaopeijiaceae; genus SZUA-318. Next base: position 58,755 of record QJYK01000226.1, read on the forward strand.
AGAGTCCCCATGGCGATGATGACGTACAGGGACGCGCTCAACGCGGCGCTCCGCGAAGAGATGGAGAGGGACCCGGACGTGTTCTTGATGGGCGAGGAGGTCGCGGAGTACGACGGCGCCTACAAGGTCTCGAAGGGCCTGCTCGACGCGTTCGGGGACAAGCGGGTCGTGGACTCCCCCATCAGCGAGCTCGGCTTCGCGGGTCTCGGCGTCGGCGCCGCAATGGCGGGGCTCCGGCCGGTCATCGAGTTCATGACGTTCAACTTCGCGTTTCTGGCGATCGACCAGGTGATCAACAGCGCGTCGAAGATGATGTACATGAGCGACGGTCAGTTCCCGATTCCCATCGTCTTCCGCGGACCGACCGGGGCCGCTCTCCAGCTGTCGGCGCAGCACTCGGTGTCTTGCGAGACGTACTACGTGCACTCTCCAGGCTGCAAGGTCGTCACGCCGGCGACTCCGGCAGACGCCAAGGGGCTGCTGAAGGCGGCGATTCGGGACGACGACCCCGTCGCGTTCATGGAAGGCGAGCTGCTCTACAACTTCAGAGGCGAGGTTCCGGAGGACGACGACTACGTCATTCCGCTCGGCGTGGCGGATTTGAAGCGCGAGGGCTCGGACGTATCGATCGTCACCCACGGGAAGATGGTGCACATCGCGATGCAGGCCGCGGCGAAGCTGGAGAAGGACGGGATCCAGGCGGACGTGCTGGACCTACGCTCGATCCGCCCGCTCGACGTCGATGCGATCCTGGCGAGCGTCCGCAAGACCAACCGCATGGTCTACGTGGAGGAGGGCTGGTCGTTCGTCGGGGTGGGCGCGCAGGTCGCCCACATCGTTCAGGAGGAGGCCTTCGACCATCTGGACGCCCCGGTCCTGCGTGTGACCCAGGCGGACGTACCCATGCCGTACGCTAAGAGCCTGGAGGCTTTGGCCAAGCCCACCGCAGAACGGGTCGTAGACGCCTGCAACAAGGTTCTCTACCGATGAACCCAACTGGACGCGCCACCGCCGGCGCGTGGTCGGCATGATCACCAAGGTACACATGGAGGCCCTTTCTCCCACCATGGAGGAAGGCCAGCTCGTCAAGTGGCACAAGGCCGAAGGCGACGAGGTCGCCAGCGGCGACATCGTAGCCGAGATCGAGACCGACAAGGCCACCATGGAGTTGGTCGCGCGCGGGGACGGTGTCCTGCGCCGCATCATCCTCCAGGAGGGCGGTACGGCACCGGTGGGCGAGGTGATCGCCGTGATCGCCGGGGCGGACGAAGACATCTCCGAGGTGGCGGGAGCGAGCGCCAACGGTGGACCCGCCTCGAGCGGTCCCGCTGCGCCGCCCCCGGCCGCGCCGAGCGCGGCGAAGGGTGCGGACTCCCCCGCGACCCCGGCGGCCGAGCGCGTGGAGGACACGGGCCGGGACGGGGAACGGGTGAAGGCCTCTCCGCTCGCCCGGCGCCTGGCGAGCGATCTGGGGGTCGACCTGAGCCGTGTCGAAGGCTCCGGCCCCGGCGGGCGCATCGTGAAGCGGGATGTGGAGGCTGCCCGGGAAGCCGCGCCGGCTGCGATGGCATATGCCGCGGACGAGAGCGAGTACGAGGACGTGCCGGTCTCGCAGCTGCGGAAGACCATCGCGCGGCGGCTCGCCGAGTCGATCGGCCCGGTTCCCCACTTCTTCCTCACCATCGACGTGGACATGGGCCGCGTCATCCAGGCGCGGCAGAGCTTGAACGCGCTTCTGGAGCAGAGCGGCGAGAAGGTCTCGATCAACGACATTCTGCTCAAGGCCATCGCCGCGGCGCTGCGCAAGCACCCGGACTGCAACGCCCATTGGCAGGGCACCACCATTCGGCGCTTCAACGCTGTTCACATCGGTGTAGCCGTGGCCATCGACGACGGCCTCATCACGCCGGTGGTGCGCAACGCCCACGCGAAGGGGATCGCACGCATCGCCCGAGAGGTCCGTGAGCTCGCCGGGCGTGCGCGGGAGAGGAAGCTGCAGCCGGACGAGTACACGGGCTCGACGTTCTCGGTCTCGAACCTGGGGATGTTCGGAATCCACGAGTTCACGGCGATCATCAACCCGCCCGAGGCGGGCATCCTGGCGATCGGTGGCATCGAAGACACTCCGGTCGCGGCGGACGGTCAGGTCGTGGTGCGGCCGCGCATGCGCATCACCATGAGCTGCGATCACCGCGTGATCGATGGTGCGCAAGGGTCCCGTTTCCTGGCCACGCTGAAAGGGATGCTCGAGGAGCCTACGGCGATCCTGCTGTAGGGAAGCCGTGGCGCTCCCGGCGCGGGGTGCCAGCTTCCCTACGGAAGGGCGACCTCCTCCGGGTATCGTCCCACCACGCGCAGCTCCACCGCGAAGCGCCGGAGCTCCTCCACCGCCTCGTCCTGGATGTCGATCGGTGCGCCGCGCACATCGGCAAAGAATCGGTACTCCCAGGGCTTCCCGGGAATCGGCCTGGACTCGAGGCGGGTGAGGTCGACCCCGTGCGCGGCGAAGACGCCGAGCGCCTCGTAGAGCGAACCCGGGCGGTGGGGTAGCGTCCACGCCAAGGACGTCTTCGCACCCGTCGCCGGCGGCGACACCGGCTCGCGGCGTAGCAGCAGGAAGCGGGTGTAGTTGTGATGCTCGTCCTCCAGGCCCGTCTCGAGCACGCGGGCGCCCCAGGTGTCGGCGGCGAGCCCCGACGCCACTGCGGCGTCGTACCCGGCATCGCCGGCCATGAGGTCGCGCACGCTGCCCGCCGTGTCGAACGCGACGACGGGCTCGACGTGCGGGTGGTCCCGTAGCCAACCACCGCACTGCTGAAGAGCCACCGGATGCGAGGCGACACTTCGGACGTCGACCGGCTCGACTCCCGGCGGTGCGATCAGGCACAGGCGCACCGGCACGCGCGCCTCTGCGACCGCGTGGAGCGGATGTCGGACCAGGAGGTCCATGGCCGGTTGGACCGCGCCGGCCAGGGTGTTCTCGACGGGGACTGCGGCCGCTGCAGCGCTTCCCTCGACGACCGCGTCGAAGACGTCGTCGAAGGTTCGGCATTCGAGCATGTCAACGGCTCCACCGAGCAGTTTGGACGCAGCCTCGTGGCTGAATGCGCCCCGAACCCCCTGGATCGCGACGATGGGGCGGGAAGTCATGGGGCCTCCAGAAGGTGGCGCTCGCGGGGGCGGCGGTGCGTGGGCGGAAAAAAAACGACCCGGCAATTTGCCGGGTCGCCTCGAAACTCGGGCTGACGGTCGACGGTCTAGGTCGCGTTCACCAAGAGGTCCCGTCCCGGCACATTGCTGGGCCGGGAGATAAATCGACGGGACCGGATCGTTGGGCACATGGCGCTCAGGGTCACGCCTCGGACTGCGGGCGTCAAGTGCGGGTTCACCGGCTCAAGGCTCGCGCTCACGACAGAAGAAGGGCCCGCTGGCTCATTCGGCCCTCAGGGCCCGAACCGGCTCCACGGCTGCAGCTCGGCGAGCCGGGACGTAGACGGCCAGGGTCGCCACGGCGACGAGGATCGCGGGAACGCCCAGGAACGCCATCGGGTCGAGCGCGTTCACGTTGTACAGGAGAGACCGTACCATGCGTCCGGCCGCCACCGCCCCGAGGAGCCCCAACGCGGTCCCGATCACCATGAGTCGAATCCCTTCGCCCAACACCAGACGAACGACGCGGTGGCGGTCGGCGCCCAACGCGATGCGGATGCCCAGCTCGCTCGTTCGCTGGGCGACGGAGTAGGCCATGACGCCATAGATGCCGACTGCGGCGAGGAGGAGCCCAAGAGCCCCGAACAGACCGAGGACCGAGCCACCGAGGCGGGCGGGAAGGAGGGCGATACCCATGTGCTCCTCCATCGTCCGGACGTCGAACACCGGCATGTCGGCGTCCGCTGCGCGCACGATCTCGCGGATCTCGCGCAGGACGTTCTGGGGTGAGCCGGAGGCCCGGGCCACGACGGCCAATTCGGTCCCGAAGAGCTCTCGGTGAGGCAGGAACATCATGTCGGTGGGGGCCTCGCCGAGGCTGCGGTACTTGCCGTCGGCCACGATGCCGACGACCTCGCGGTCCTTTCCGGCCGTGTGGACGATCCTGCCCAACGCAGACACGCCCGGCCAGAAGTGTTCGGCGAAGCGCTGGTTCACCACGATGACCGGCGGCGCGCCCTCGTCGTCATCCACCGTGAAGGTCCGCCCCGCGATGAGATCCACCCCGAGGGCCTCCAGGAAGCCCTCGGTGATCCGGGCGTACTGGATGCTCTGCCGCTCACCTTCCGCGAACTCGTACCCCGGGATCTCCACGCCCCGATCGGATGCGCCGAGCCCGAGCGGGAGCCAGTCCGAGAGACCTACGTCCCGGGTATCCGGCAGCGCGCGGACCTCGGCCAGCACACGGTCGAAGAAGACGGTCGCTCGCTGGCGGTCGTAGCCCTGGAGGCCAGGGTCGACGGAGGTGACCGCGATGGTCGCGGGCTCGTCGAAACCGGGGTCGATCCTGGTCGCGCCCTGGAGGCTACGGATGAAGAGCCCCGCGGTGACGAGGAGCAGAAGCGAGAGCGCGATCTGGAGCACGACCAGCCCCCTGCTCGTCCGAGACCCTCCCGGCCTGCGCGCGGAGGCACCCTTCACGGCGGTCAGCACATCCGGGCGCGCGGACTGCAACGCGGGGGCCAAGCCGAACAGGATGCCCGCACACACGGAGACGACCAGAGTAAAGGCCAATACGGTGCCGTCCATCTCGATCGCGAACGCCCACGGCCCATCCATGGGAGGCCGCACGCGTGCGAGCAAACGGATGGCGATGCGGGCCAGACCGAGGCCTGCCACGCCGGAGATCACGCTGAACAGGAGGCTCTCCGTGAGGAGCTGCTGCAGAATCCGCCCGCGGCCGGCCCCGAGACTGAGGCGGATCCCCATCTCCTTGCGCCGCTCGCGAGCCCGCGTGAGAAAGAGGTTCGCGACGTTCACGCACGCGATGAGCAGCAGGAGCGACACCACAGCCATCATCACTCCGCTCATGCCCACCTGCGCCGTACGGAACATGGGGTGGATGCCGGCTTCCATCTGAGGCACCACAGTTGTTCCGAGCTGGTCCTCGTAGTCGTCGGGAAGCTCCTCGCGAAGCTGGAGGAGCAGGCGGTCGAGCACGTCCTGCGCGCGCTCGACCGTCGCGCCGTCGTTCAGCCTGGCGATGACGTTCATCATGTTGCTGCCACGGGCTTCGATCAGATTGCGCCCCGGATCGATCTGCATCTGCATCATCAGGGGCACGTAGATGGGGGCGTCCGCGAACGCGACCGGCCCGCGGAAGTCGGGCGCGGCCACTCCGACTACCTCGAAGGGATATCCGTTCAGCGTCAGGGTACGTCCGACCACCGACGGATCGCCGCCGAAGCGGGTGCGCCAGAAGCCGTTGCCCAGGACAGCCACCGGGTGGGCGCCAGGACCCACCGACTCTTCCTCCGGGAGGAAGAACCTCCCCAGGTGGGGGGTCGCACCATAGGTGCGGAAGAAATCCGCGCTCACGAGCAAGCCCATGATGCGCTCGCTCCTGCCTTCGTCGGACAGCGCGATCTGGGTGAAGTACCACGCCGCCACGTCCGAGAAGACCTCGCCGGTCCGGTCACGCACGTCCTGGTAGTGGGGGATCGAGTTCGACCCGTAGTCCATTCCCGGCCACCGCCGGTAGAGCTGTACGAGACGCTCGGGCGCCTCTGTACCCGAGAGAGGCTTGAGCAATAGGCCACGGACCGCCGAAAACGTTGCCGCGTTGAGTCCGATGCCGAGAGCCAGCGTCACCACCGCGGCGACGGTGAAGACGGGGTTCTTGGCCAGCATGCGCCCGCTGAAACGAAGGTCCTGCAGGAGTCGGTTCATCATCGTCGCCATCCGATCGTCCCGCCGTGGCCCGCGGGCCAACGGCACCGAAGTCGCGAAATCACGCAGGAGGAACAACACGAGACGCCCGCCGCCGCGAAGCCCGCAGAAGCGGGGCTCGCCGCGCCGGTCGTCGAACGCCTGGATCAGGTCGTCGCGATAGCGACGACCGAAATGGGAAGGGTAGATCCTCAGGAGCAGGATGTAGGCTCGACGGATCGGGTCGCGCCCCGCCCGGGCAGGTCCGTTCACCCGCCGGTCCGCTCGCGCACGAGATCGAGCGCCCTGAGCAGTCGCTCCGACTCCGCCCGTAGGGCGGCCCGGCCCAGCCGGGTGGCCTTGTAGTACCGTCGTCGCTGAGCATGCCGGGCCGCGTCGCCCGGGTTCGACGACTCCTCGATGAGGCCGGCGTCGGCCATGCGCTGAAGGGATCCGTACAACGTTCCCGGCCCCATCAGGATGCGGCCGTCGGTGAGATCCTCCACCTCGCGCGCGATCGCATACCCGTGCTTGGCCTCGCTGGCCAGCGCCACCAGGACGTGGAACACCGCGGGCGTGAGGGGGAGGATCCCATCGAGGTCGGGGTCCGGCATGACCGCTCCATGGCTCCGGTGCAGTTGCATCCGTCACGGATGTAAGAGTCTCCAGGCCCTACGCCGGGGGCTCACCGGGGGTTTCAGCGCGCTTGATCCGGATCGCGGAAGGCCCGAGGTTCACGCTGTCCTCCCCCCGAGCCCGTCGAGGTGGCGTGACTCCGCGAAGCCCGGCTGCGTTCGCCACCGTACTGATCGTATCGGCCTGCCTCGGACCGTCTCGTGCGCACACGGAGCGCGCGACAACGGGCACCGGCGGCTTGAACGACGCCCGATGGCTCGAGGCGCCCTATGTCGTCCTGGTGTCGCTGGACGGCTTTCGTGCCGACTATCTGGATCGGTTTCCCACACCGACGCTGGTCCGGTTCGCGAACGGGGGCGCGCGCGCCGCGCGCATGATCCCGACCTTCCCGACCAAGACGTATCCGACCCACTACTCGGTCGCGACCGGCATGTATTCCGAGCACCACGGCATCGTGGGAAACCGCTTCTGGGACCCGGTGCGGCACGAAGCGTATTCGATCTCCGACCGAGCCACCGTGGAGGACGGCACCTGGTACAGGGGTGAGCCCATCTGGGTGACCGCGGAGCGTCAGGGGATGGTCGCGGCGTGCTTCTTCTTCATCGGCTCCGAAGCGCCGGTCGACGGCATCCGGCCGACGCACTGGAACCGCTACGACGCCTCGATACCGAACGAGACGCGAGTGGACCGCGTGATCGAGTGGCTTTCGCTACCCGCGGCGACGCGTCCGCACATGATCACGCTCTACATGTCCGACGCGGACGACGCGGGCCATGCCGAGGGGCCCTTCAGCGGACGCACGCGGGAGGCCGTGTCGCGCGTCGATGCGATGCTCGGGCGTCTCCTGGAGGGGATCGAGGCCCTCCCCCACGGTGATCGGGTCACCGTGGTCGTAACCTCGGATCACGGCATGATGCGAGCCGAGGCAGACCGTGCCCAGGTGCTCGACACGACCGTCTTCCGGGGGATCCGTGTGAGCGAGTGGGGGCCCTACGCATCGGTCGTCATCGAGGACGGGGGGCCCCAGCGGGCCCGCCGGCTGCGCGATTCTCTTGCCGTGGCGCTTCCCGAGGCGGACGTGTGGCTCCGGGAGGAGGTGCCGGGGCGCCTCCACTACCGCGCCGACCCACGGATCGGGGACCTGGTGGTGCTCGCGTCGCCCGGCGCCACCGTGGTCGCCCCGGACCGTCGACCCGTCCGCGACGGCTTCTCGCATGGATGGGACAACCAGACGCCCGATATGGGCGCGGTCTTCCTGGCGATGGGAGCGCGCATTCGACCCGGGGCGTGGGTCGACGCGTTCGAGTCGGTCCACGTGTACCCGCTGTTGGCGGAGCTGCTCGGCCTCGAAACGGCCGAGGGCGTAGACGGGAGGCTCGACGTGCTGGCACCGATCCTCACCGGAGCTACCAGCCGCCCCCGCCCCCGCCCCCGAAGCCGCCCCCGCTGAAGCCCCCGCCCCCACCCCCACCCCCACCCCCGCCGAAGCCGGAGCCTCCCGAGCTGCGGGGGGCCGCAGCCATCGCGGTGGCGGCCGTCGTCGACATGCGCCCCATGCTCCTGACGAAGCTCGTGGGTCGGAAGCCCCCGTCCCAGGTTCCGACATACCACGTCGGGGGCTGCCGGTATACGTCCTCGAACGCCTGGGCCCATCGATTCTCGACCCCGAAGGCCATCGCGTAGGGAAGGAAGCGCTCGAAGAGCTCCGGCGTGGTGACCATGCGGCGATATCGATCGGATTCGACGCGCTCGAGGAAGTCTTCGAACCCGCGAAGCCGCTCCAGCGCCCTCGCACCCTTCACGGTCCGCGCCGGCATGAACGCCCCGAACCCCAAGACCGGCAGGGCCGTGCCCAGCGCGGCCAGGACTGCTGTGAGCGGCGAGATGACCAGCGCGTGCGAGAGCGGAACGGCGAGGGCGACCCCGACCACCAGCGTCGCGAAGCCGGCGGCCATCCACGTCTGGAACGTCTTGTCCGGCCGGCGCAGATAGAACCCTCGAGCGATGAGCGCGGTGAAGATCTGCGATCGGATGACCGACAGATGTCGGTAGAACTCGAGCTCGAGCTGGGACATGCGTGTCACCGAAGGCAATTCCATCTCGTCGGTCCCGAAGATCCCGCGGAGGATCTCACGCTCGTGCGGCAGCAGCTCGGTCCAGCTCTCCCGGGCCTTCAGGGGCACCAGCCGGTAATCCGTGCCCTTGAGCCGTTCGAGGAACCCGTCGCGCTCCACCTCCTCGATGCGCAGGTACCCTCGTATGGCAAGATGCACGAGTGCGGCTGTGATGTCCCTCATGTCCGGTCTGTTGTCGATGAGGGTTCCGGCTTCGGACGGTGACATGCCCTCCGGGGGCTCGTACTCCGGGGCGATGGACAGCGCGACCGGATCGCGGCCTCGATGCCACCAGAGGCGCCACATCCCGCCAAGGCTGAGGAAGGGGAAGATCAGCAGCCAGTTGGAGCGGAGGAAACCGAGCAGCCGGTCCAACCCGCTGGGCCGATCGACCACCCCCGGGTCCCATGCCACCGCGATCGTGAGGCCCTCCCGATAGTCGAGGGGCTCGCGGGTCTCGAAAAACAGAGCCTCGCCCGTGTTCTCCACGGATGCCGCATTCTCCGTGGAGCCGTAGCCACCGGTCCACGACGCGGTGCGGATGCCCGTGGCACCGCCCGGGAGAATCACCATCGCCGAGGCGGCGCGGATGGGGACATCCCATTCGTCGCCGGTGACGTTCCAGTACAGCTCGTCATACTCGTCCCAGAACTTCAGCGCGTTGGGAATCCGATAATGGATGACGACGCCACGGGTCGCGTCCGTCGCCCCGGGCACGCGGATCCTCAGCTTCCGGTAGTGTCCCTCACGAGACGAGTCGACCTCGTATGTCGTCCCGTCCGTCCCCGTGACGGTGACGTCCGAGAGGCGCAAGCGATAGGAGAACCCCTGGGGCGTCCGGTATTCGACGGGGATGGTTCGGAAGATGCCATTCCACGACCCATCGAACCGAACCTGGATCTGTTCACGCACGTCGATCCAGCCCTCGCCTTCGACCCGGATCGTGGCGTCGAACCGCTCCACGTGGATGCTGCGTTGCGCCGCCGCGGGGAACGGCGCGCCGAGCGCGGCGGCCCAGAGCGCGAGGCCGGCGCCGCCCCGATGGCGCCGGCGCCCCCTCGCTCCCTGCAGGGGCCGGGTATCCACTCGATCAGTCGAAGCTGACCTTTGGGGCCGCCTTCTCCGACTCCTCCATCTCGAAGAACTCGCGCTCACCGAAGCCGAACGCGCGGGCGATCAACACGCTCGGAAAGGTCTGCGTCCTCGTGTTGAAGTCCCTCACGACTGCGTTGTAGTAGCGCCTGGCTTGCGCGATGTGCTCCTCGATCTGGGCAAGCTGGCCCTGGAGCTCCTGGAAGCCGGCGGCGGCCCTGAGCTGTGGGTACGCTTCGGCGAGCGCGAACAGCGACTTCAGCGCCCCCGTCAGCATCCCTTCGGCCTCCGCTTTCGCCGCGGGTCCGGTCGCGGCCATGGCGGCCGAGCGGGCCTGGATGACCTGGGTCAGGGTCTCGCTCTCGTGGCTTGCGTACCCTTTGACCGTCTCGACGAGGTTTGGCACGAGGTCGTAGCGCCGTTTGAGCTGCACGTCGATGTCCGCCCACGCGCCATCCGCACGCTCACGGAGGCGCACCAACGAGTTGTACATCCAGACACCCAGCACGAGCACCGCGGCGATGATGGTCAGCTCGAGCATGTGCGCTCCTCCCTTCGGGTTCGGGTCGAGGGCTCCGCCCGAAGCTACGGGCCCGCGTCCCCAGGGTGCAAAGCCGTTTCGAGTACGCGGTGCGGCCCCGATCCCTTCACCGGACCCGGACGCGGCGCCTCGCCCTGCCGCCCGGTGCGGGCTTTACCCTCCCCCGCAGCCCTTCTAAGTTGCGCTGACTCTTCAACGTTGTACGTCTTCTCGGGGTCTTCGGACCCTCATCTCAGTGAGAGGTAGTGCGTGTCTGGCACGTCTGGCGATCCCTTCGACCTTGTGATCATCGGGAGCGGCCCCGGCGGATATGTTGCCGCCATCCGGGCTGCGCAGCTCGGTATGAGCGTGGCGTGCGTGGAGACCGACAGGCTCGGTGGCGTGTGCCTCAACATCGGGTGCATCCCGACCAAAGCGTTGCTCACCAGCGCTCTGCTCGTCAACGAGATGCGCGACGGAGCCCGTCACGGCATCCAGGCCGAGGGCCTCACCTTCGATCTGGCACCCGCGCAGAAACGGAGTCGCGCCGTCGCCGACCAGATGAACAAGGGCGTCGCGCACCTGTTCAAGAAGAACAAGGTGACCCACCTCCAGGGGTTCGGTCGTCTCAAGGGCCCAGGGAAGGTGGAGGTCGAGGCGGCCGATGGCTCGCGCTCCGTCCATGAGGCAGCGCACGTCGTCATCGCGACCGGATCCCGGCCGCGCGATCTCGGGGTCCTGAAGATCGACGAGAGCCGCATCTGGTCGTCAACCGGCGCTCTCATGCAGGAACGGGCGCCGGAGACGCTCTTCATCGTCGGTGCGGGCGCAATCGGAATGGAGTTCGCGGATGTCTACGCGTCGTACGGGAGCAAGGTGACGATCGTCGAGATGCTCGATCGCATTCTTCCCCTCGAGGATGCCGAGGTCTCCAAGTTCATGGAGCGCACGTACAAGAAACGCGGCGTGGACATCCACACGTCGGCTCGCTTCGAGGGGGCGGAGGTGTTGGAGGACGGCGTGAGCGTCACGTTCAGGGACGCGAAGGGTGACGCGCACGAGACGAAGGTGGACTACGTGCTGTCCGCTGTCGGTCGGGTGCCGAACTCCCAGGATCTGGGGCTCGAGACCGTGGGGGTCGCCACGGACGAGCGTGGCTTCATCCCGGTGGACGACCATCTGCGCACGAACGTGCCGGGCATCTACGCCATCGGAGACGTCGTGGGTCGTCAGTTGCTCGCGCACAAGGCCAGTCACGAAGGCATCGTGTGCGTGGAGCATATCGCCGGTCACGGTCACGGAACGGTCGACTACGGGAACGTTCCCAATTGCACGTACTGCCATCCCGAAGTGGCGAGCGTGGGGTTGACCGAGGAGCAGGCGAGAGAGAAGGGGTTCGACATCCAGGTGGGCAAGTTCCCCTGGGTGGGCATTGGCCGAGCGGTCGCGGCCGGCCACGCTGAAGGCTTCATCAAGGTGATCCGGGACAAGAAGTACTCGGAGATCCTTGGCGCGCACATCGTCGGGCCGCACGCGACCGAGCTCATCGCGGAGTTCGTCCTCGGCCGCCACCTGGAATCCACCGTTGAGGAGATGGAGAAGGCCATCCACCCCCATCCGACGCTCTCCGAGGGAGTGGCGGAAGGCGCATTGGCTGCGCTGGGTCGGCCCCTCCACGTGTGATGAAAGCCATGCCGGATGCTCTGCACCAGCCGGAGAGCGTGGAAGGGACCGCTGCACGTGAGTGGTCGGCGAGCCAGGAGACCGCGCTGAGACTCTGGATCGCTCTCGCTCGATGTTACGCGACCTACTCCAAGGCCGTTTCCTGCAAGATCCAGGAATACGGTTTGACTCCCCCCCAATTCGGTATCATCGAAGCCCTCCACCACCTCGGCCCCCTCTCGCTCGGCGAGCTCGCGGACAAGCTGCTCGTAACCGGGGGCAACGTCACCTACGTGATGGACCGACTCGAGGAGCAGGGTCTGGTCGTGCGGGAACGGTCACCGGCGGACCGTCGCATCGTCCAGGCGAAGCTGACCCCGCGGGGAAAGGAGCTGATAAGCAGGGTCTTCCCCGAGCACGCGATCTACATCGAGGAGCTGGCGAGTCACCTGGAGCCGGCCGAAAGGGAGGAGCTTCGTCGGCTGCTCAAGAAGCTCGGTCGGGCGGTCCGCGACCGAGGATAGGCCGACCGGTAGCTTCGTCGCTCAGACCGTAGAGGCGTCGACCTCGGGCCCGGCCGAGACGTCGACCTCCGGATCGAGACCGATGCCGCGGATCTCGAGCACCCGCAGAACAGCTTCGCCGATCTTGTTGTTCGGCGTCGACGCGCCCGCCGTGACGCCCAGCTGGAACGGGCCTGCCGGGAGCCAGTCCGTCTCCTCGACCTCGGGAGCGTCCGGGCTGAGCTCGGGCTTGTGGCGAATGGTCCCGGTCGCGACATCGATGCATGATGCGTCCTGGACGTGGAACGTCCGGGTGTGCTTCCGGCACAGGTGCGCAAGGTGGTTGGTGTTCGACGAGTTGTAGCCGCCGATGACGATCATCGCGTCCGGTGGCTCTCTCATCATCTCGGCCACGGCGTCCTGCCGCTCCTGAGTTGCCGAGCAGATGGTCCCGAAGGAACGGTAGTGCTCTTTCACGTGCTCGAGGCCGTAGCGCTCCACCATCGCCTCGTGGATCTTCATGCCGATGGCGATCGATTCGCTGGCCAACATCGTCGTCTGGTTCGCCACGCCTACACGGACGAGATCCGCATCCGGGTCGAAGTGGGCAGTCGCCTTGGGGCGGAAGTGCTGGACGAACTCGTCGCGGGCGAGATGACCGGGGCGTGCCGCGATGTAATCGCACACGAGCATCGCCTCGTCCATGTCCCGGACGACAAGGTATTTCGCCCCCTCGTGCTTGAGGGCCTGAGAAGCGGTCGCCCTCGACTCCTCGTGCGTGTACTTCCCGTGGATGACCGAGGTGAAGCCGTCGCGCGCGTAGCTCTCGACCCGCTTCCAAACGTGAAGCACCGATCCGCACGTCGTGTCGACCAGGATGCACCCGATCCGACGTAACGCGTCGAAATCGTGCGTGGTCACGCCGAACGCCGGAATGATGACCACGTCCCGGTCCGTCAGGTGCGAGAAATCGAAGGAGCCGTCCTGCTCCGGGTAGATGAACCGGATCCCCATGTCGGTCATCCTCTGGTTGACATGGGGGTTGTGGATGATCTCTCCGACCAACCAGATCGTGCGATCCGGGAACTTGTGGACCGTCTCGTACGCATAGTCGACGGCGCGGTCCACGCCGTAGCAGAAGCCGAACTCCTGAGCCAGCCGGACTGTGACGTCCCCGAACGTGTCCGCGTATCCTCGTGCCCGGATGCGCTGTACCAGCGCCGAGTGGTACTCGGCGTCGATGAGGGGCTTCAGCTCCTTTTTCAGCCCGAAGCCCTTCCGGAAATAGGTCTGCTCCATGGCAGGCGTGCCTCGCCACGACGGGCGTTGATGCCGAACGGTCGGGGGTGTCCGCTACCCCGGGAGCAACGCGGGGGTCCCGGGGGCCGCGGACCCGCGCGCTCCGGAGCGGGTAGAGGGCGCATGTCCCTCCTCGGCCGTCTCGCACTGCTCTTCGTGATCGTGCCCGTGCTCGAGCTCGTTCTCCTGGTGAAGCTCGGGCAGCTCGTGGGCCTCATGCCGACGCTCTTGCTCGTGCTTTCCACGGGGATGGCGGGGGCGTGGCTCGCGCGCGCCGAAGGCCTTCGCGTGATCTGGGCCTTCAGGAGCGAGCTGGCTTCGGGCCGGCTCCCGGAACAAGCGCTCCAGGACGGGATCGCCGTCCTGGTGGGAGGTGCATTCCTCATCACCCCGGGGGTGCTCACCGATCTGGCCGGCCTGGCGCTGCTCCTTCCCCCCACTCGTCGGTGGATCCAGGGCCGAGTGCGGCGCTCCATTGAACGGGGCATCCGAAACGGCGAGGTTCGCTTCGTGGTGATGGGTGCCGGGCCGACCCCACCTCCTGGCTCGGCGCGGACGGCGGATGGGCTCGATCCGAGGAACGAGATCCGGATCGACCCTTCGGAATAGGCTACGCTGGCTCTCGGCCGAGGCGAAAGGTAGTGTCATGCCGCTCGGGCGACCCCGGTCCGGGCGCGGCTCCACTCTCCGTGACAGACACATGTCCATGATCCCCAAACGTCGCCGTCGGGCGAGAGCTTCGCTGGCTGGCCTGCCCGTGGGCCCGGTGATGGTCGTCGTGGCCGGCCTCGCCCTCCCGGTCACGGCCCGGGGTCAGGCGCCGGAGCTCCACGTGCGCGTGTTCGCTACGCACGACTTCCACGGCGCCCTTCGGCCTACCACCTACTCGTGGTCGGACGGAAGGCCGGTCGGAGGCGCCACAGGGCTGGAAAGGGTCATTGAGGAGGCTGGAGTCGAGTGCTCGTGCCCGACCTTGTGGGTCGACGGCGGGGACCAGATGCAGGGCACGCTCGAATCCAATCTGGCCTGGGGGCTGCCTGTCGTGGAGGCGTTCAATCTGCTCGGGCTCGACGCGGCCGCGGTGGGCAATCACGACCTCGACTGGGGCGTCGATACCCTGCTCGCACGCCAACGGGAGGCGGATTACCCGTGGCTCGCCGCGAACGTCTTTCGCCTAGACACGGGGGAGAGACCGGCGTGGGCGACCCCCTTCGCCATCGTGGAGCGCGAGGGCGTGAAAGTGGGGGTGGTCGGGTATGCGACGGTCGGCACCCCCCGCACGCTGCGTCCCCAGGTGACCGAGCCATTCGAGTTCCGGTCCGGGTACGCGGGCATTCGCGACGCGCTCGATGCGGTGTGGGCCGAGCGACCGGACTTCGTCGTGGTCGTGGCCCACGCCGGCGGGGACTGCAACGCCGGGGGCTGCGCGGGCGAGATGGTTGCCTTGGCCTCCGAGGTCCCGCCCGGGTCGGTGCACCTGATCGCGGGCGGGCACACGCACGATCCCGGAGGCGGCGTCGTGAATTCGATCCCCATCGTGCGCGCGGGCTCCAGCGGCCGCGGTGTGGCGGTGGTCGATCTGTACCGTCTCGCCGACGGGACACGGGCGTTCCTCACGTCGCGGCAGACCGTGTATGCGGATGGCATCGTCGAGGACACGGCTCTGGTCGCGCTGCTCGAGCCCTACATGGCTTCGGCGGACGAGAAGCGGAACCAGCATGTGACGACGCTGGCCCAGTCCCTGAGGAACTCGGCCACGGAAGACCGGCGGCTGGGTGATCTCATTGCGGACAGTGAGCGACGGATCGCGGCGGCCGACTTCGGATTGCAGAATCCGGGAGGGGTCCGGGCGGAGCTGCCGGCCGGACCTGTCTCCTACGCGGATCTGCATCGGGTGCTGCCGTTCGGCAACATGCTCGTGCGGGTCACGCTCTCGGGTCGGCAGCTGCGCCGCCTCGTGGAGCAGACGGGGCCGCGCTACTACTACTCGAAGCTGCAGGTCGATTACGCCGTCTTGGCCGGGGGCGCCAGAAGCGCGAGCATTCGCTTCTCCGACGGCTCGCCCATCGACGACGACCGGCAGTACACGGTCGCGATGCCCGACTTCCTCGCCGAGGGTGGCGATGACCTGAGCATGCTCACCGGGCTCCCGCGTGAGGCGATGGGCATGACCGTGTTGGACGCCGTCGTGGAGCGAATGCGGGAGCTCCCCAATCCGTTGGTGTTGCCCACCGAGCGTCGTGAGCTCGATCGCACGCGACGTTGACCGTCAAGAGAACCTGACCTACGAGGCCCATGTCAGACGACATCTCCTTCCTGGAACGACTTCTCGATGCCGCGGGGCCCTCGGGCTTCGAGGCTCGGCCGGCTCGCGTCTGGCGCGACGAGGCCTCCGGCTTCGCCTCGGACGTGACCGTGGACGTGAACGGCAACTCCTACGCGACCGTGAACCCCGGCGGATCGCCCAGGGTCATGCTCGCCGGCCACATCGACGAGATCGGCCTTCAGGTGACCCACATTGACGAGAAGGGCTTTCTCTTCTTCGCTGAGATCGGCGGCTGGGATCCCCAGGTCCTCGTGGGGCAGCACGTGACCCTTCTGAGTCGATCGGGCGACATCCCAGGGGTGATCGGCAAGAAGGCGATTCATCTCATGACCGCCGAGGAGCGGGAGAAAGCGTCGAAGACGAAGGAGCTCTGGGTGGACGTGGGAGCCACGTCGCGGGGCGACGTGGCCGACCTGGGGATTCGCGTCGGTGACCCGATCGTCTTGTCGCAGCGCGCCGTACGCCTGGCGGGTGGGCGGATCGCGAGCCGCGCGATCGACAACCGCATCGGGGCCTACGTGGTGCTGGAGGCGCTCCGCCTGCTGGCCGATGACCCGCCCGTGGCCCAGGTGACCGCGGTGGCCACGTCCCAGGAGGAGATCGGTTACTCGGGGGGTGGGGCGCGCACGAGCGCGTATACGCTGGAGCCGGACGCGGCCATCGTCGTCGACGTGACGTTCAGCACCGATGTCCCGGATATCGACAAGAAGGAGCTGGGAGAGCATGCGCTCGGCGGTGGGCCGGTGCTCAGCCGCGGCTCGGCGGCCCACAACGAGGTCTTCGAGATGCTGGACCGGGTCGCGGAGCTCGAGGGGATTCCTCATACCATCCAGGCCGCGCCTCGCTCCACGAGGACCGATGCCGACGCGATCTACCTGACACGCGCCGGCGTGCCCACGGGGCTCGTCTCGGTCCCGAACCGCTACATGCACTCGCCCAGCGAGGTGGTGGCGCTCGAGGACCTGAGCAACACGGCGAAGCTCATCGCCGCGTTCATCCGCCAACTCACGCCGGATACGGACTTCACGCCCAGGTAGCCGGCTGGGCGCGACCGCCCGGCGCAGACTCCGGATCGGGCGCTCAGGGGGGCGCTGCATCGAACCGCCGGATTGACGCGCGTCGAGGCTGGATCTAGCCTTCATGGCTCCGGATCCGGGGACGTGGTGGACCCCTCACGAGGAGGGGCGCTCCGGTCGGAAGGCAGGAAGCCTGCACGGGGCCGCGCCGGGTAGGTGGAACCCGTTTGGACGGACTGAGTGAGCATGATCGAAGCCGGTAAGCTGGTGAGGGATCTGCAGACGATGCGTGACGAGGGACACCTTTCCGATGCGCTCATGCGTTACGCGGTGAGGACCCTTTCCACTTCGGATGACCGCTTCAGCTGGGTGGGCGTTTACCTGCTGGACGAAGCCGGCTCAGAGCTCTGGCTGCACAACTACGTCGGCTCGCCCACCGAGCACGCGAAGATCCCGGTGGGAACCGGTGTGTGCGGCCGGGCGGTGGCCGAGAAGTCGAACCTCAACGTTCCGGATGTGAGCAAGGAGGAGAACTACCTCACCTGCTCGCCGGACGTACAGTCGGAGCTGGTGGTCCTGATTCGGGCCGGCGACGAGATCTACGGCCAGATCGACCTCGACTCCGAGGATACCGGGGCCTTCACCGACGAAGACGAGGAGGCGCTCCAGGCGGTTGCGGACAAGCTCGCCGAGCAACTGGCCGCAGAGCGCCGCTGACGCGGGTCCCGCGGCCCGCGACATGCACCCGCCGTTCCTCAACGCGGGGAACGCCGGTCCGTTCACGCTGGACGGGACGCGGACGTACCGGATCGGCCGGCAGCGGGCCGCCCTGATCGATCCGGGCCCGGATGTGGGATCCCACGTCCGGGCCATCGCCTCCTGGCTCTCCGACGCCGACAGCGTCGAGATCGTGCTCACGCATGGGCACGCCGACCACGCGGGCAGCGCGCCTGCACTGTCCGACGCGCTGGCGGCCCGGGTCCGCGGACCCGAAGGCGCCCCCGGAGTCGACGAGCCCCTTCGCGCTGGCGACGAGGTGGGGACGGACGAGGGGACGCTGGTCGCCATCCCCACCCCCGGACACACCCCCGACCACCTCTGCTTCCACTGGCCGGATCGGAAGGCGCTCTTCGCCGGGGACCTGCTTCTGGGTGAGGGCGACACGACCTGGGTGGCCGGGTACCCTGGGTGCGTGGCGGATTATCTCGAGTCGCTCGAGCGGATCCGGCTGCTGTTCCCCGATTGCATCTACCCGGCTCACGGCCCTCCGATCACCGACGTTCCCGCGGCGCTCGCGCGGTACGAGGGGCACCGCAGGAGGCGGATCGCTCAGGTCCGGCGCGTTCTCGAGGCCCATCCCGGAGCCTCCCCTGAGGAGCTGCTCGAGGCCGTATACGGCCCCGCGCTCCCGGCGGGCGTCCACGACGCGGCCCGCGCCAGCGTGGAGGCCCTCGCGGACCATGTGCGCGGGGCTCAGGCGACTTCATGATCGGGCCCGACGAGAGGTTGCCCGGAGAGCCGCCGCCCGCCTATCGTCCGTCATGCGGGGGCGGACGCGTACGAGCGCCGCAGTCGGGCTCGTCGCCGCCGGCCCGCGCGTTCCGTCGCCTCCGGGTCGGACCACCGTCAGCGTGACTCCACGACTCCCCCAGGCCCTCGAGCGCCGGCTCGGCGAGCTGGTCGGGATCGGCCACGTCATC
>QJYK01000342.1 GCA_003248075.1 Gemmatimonadota bacterium
GTCACCGAGCCGCGCGCCTCGGGCGCTTCGAAGAACTCGAACCGGAGCCGCACGGGCGTGCCCGGCTCGGCGGCGTTGGCCTGGACCAGCCCCTGGACGGTCACCTCCCCGGTCGAGCGGCGCAGACGCAGCTGGTCGAGGTGTATGGGGGCCGCCTCGGCGCGTTGGATCCCGAGGAGCGCCCGCTGGCGGTCCCCGTTCTCGAGGTGGGCTCTGGCGGTGATCAGGGCCGCATTCTGCCCCAGGGGATCCAGCTCCATCAATCGCTCTCCGGCCCGTGCCAGATCCGGCCAGGCCTGGGCGGCGAAGAGCGCGTTCGCGTAGTTGAACCATGCATCCCGCGACTCGGCCTGGATCTCGGTGAGCCGGCGGAAGGCTTCTCCCGCCTCCTGGAACTTCCCGGTGTGGAAGAGTCCCACGCCCAGGTTCAGGAGCTGCACCGACTCGAGCTTCTCCTCGGAGAGGAGCCCGGCGTAGATCTCCGAGGCCTCGTCGGCCTGTCCCTCCCGGTCCAGGATGCGGGCCAGCTGGCCCCGCGCCTCGACGCTGGAGGAGTCGCGGGCGAGCTGGCGTCGCGCCAGGGGCTCCGCCTCGGCCCACAGACCTTCGAGGACCAGGAGCTGCAGGAGGTCCCTCTCCGCGTCGACCCGGGTCTCCTCCCGACGCCTGAGCGTCTCGTCGTCCAGGAGATGCGTGGCAGGCCTCCGGTCGAGGCTCGCCAGCGCCCCCCGGTAGGCCGCGGCCGCATCCGCGTACCTCCCCCGGTCCGCAAGCAGCTTCCCCACGTTCAGGTAGGCTTCGGGGCGGAGGTCCGAGATCACGTTCGCGCTCTGCCAGGCCTCGGTGGCGGCGTTGATGTCGCCGCGGCCGAAAGCCTCCACGCCGGCGTTGAAGGCCACGGCCCACGCGCTCTCTCGCTCCGGCTCGATCTGGAGCTCGTACGCGGGATAGATCCGCTGGGCCGCCCGGAACACGCTGTCCGATTCGACATACCGCTGGAGCCGCGCATAGGCCGATCCGGCCAGGAACCAATGGATCGGGTTGTCCGGATCCGCGCGCGTGCCCTGCTCGGCCAGGTCCAGCGCCCGCGCCCACCTCTCCTGCGACAGGTACAGCAGCGCCGTCTGCGAATACCGGGTCTCGCGCGGTGGTGTGCCCGGCGGGTACACGATCCCCGTGGGTGACACCACCGGCCCCGAGGGTGCGGTGCCGACTGGCGCGCACGCGCCGACAAGGAGCGCCAGGAGGACCGCAAAGCGTCTTCCCGTCATCTCGGGCGCGCTTCCTCGCCGGTTGGGGTTCCGGTCCACGGGAAGCTCACGAAGAAGATCGCGGGGCGGGACACGGCGACGCCCTCGTGTCGCGCGGGGAGGAAGAGCGCCACCTCACGAAACAGCTCGAGCGCCACCTCGTCCATGTCCGAGCGTCCGCTCGAGCGATCGATCTCCGCCCACTGCACGATGCCCCGCTCGTCGATCCAGAGGGCGACGCTCGCCAACCCGGCGTCGTCGGGGCTGAGCTCGCCGAAATCGTAGGTCCTGCGCATGAACTCGTCGACCTCGAGCGGATTGCGGATCAGCACCCACGAAGACAGGTCGACGAGCGCGAGCTCGGGGAGGATCGCGGTGAGGCTCTCGAGGTCCAGGTCACCGGCCTCGGGGATCAGGTTCAGCCCGTCCGTGGAGGCGGCGAGGCCGCCGATGTCCATGTCGTCTCCCGACTCGGTCGGGACCGGCCGGGCGCCGATGTCGATTTCGGGCTCGGACTCCACCACCGTGGGCATCAGACCTCCCGCCGGCGCGACTCGTTCCCACAGGTCCGCGAGCGATGGCGCAGAGGATCCCCCGGTCGAGGTCCCGTCGGGCCCCCCGGCGTCCGGGGCCGAGATCACCGCCGCCGACACGAGGTCGGCTCCCCGGCGTGGGGGTCCCGTGTCGCCGCTTCCGCCGCCGAGGTTGAGGACCTTCACGGGGACGTTCTCGAAGCCCGGCTCGAGCCTGTCGACGGTGGTCGTGCGCTGCCAGGCGGGCAACCCGAAGAGCGCGGCGGCGTGGAGGGCGGCAGCGAGCGCCGTGCACAGGGATACGCGGGTGGGCCAGCGACGCTTGAAAGCCTCGTTGGCCGTGTGGAGCCGGATCGCATGCTCACCCGGTGCGCCCACTTCGAATCTTCCTCGGATCCGCCGACGCGTACGACTCACTGCACCCGGATCCCGGCGCGGGGCTCGCCGGGCCCGCCCTCGAAGTGCCTCACACTACAGGCGCCCATGGGACGCGACAAGGACAGGGTTTGACCGGTGCGCTCGGAGGGTCACAGCTTGTCACGATGTTTCCGCGTGCCGCTCATGCCGTCGCGATGATCTCGGTCGTGGCGCTCCTGCTCGGGCTGTGGAGGGCCGGGCGACGCGGCTCTGTCGTCGACGCGCCCGCCGCGGATACGGGGGTCGCGTGGAGCCCGAGGTCCGACGGGTCACAGCAGCCGTGCCCACCGTCCCTTCCATGGCGTGTGGCACGCATCGACCCTCGCTTCGGTATCGGCCGAGTCGCCGCCGAGGCCGCTGTGGAGGGTGCCGGATCACTCTGGGAGGCCGCGGCCGGTCG
>QJYK01000062.1 GCA_003248075.1 Gemmatimonadota bacterium
CTGAGCGTGGGGACGCCGTACTACATGAGCCCGGAGCAGGCGACGGGGGACCGGGAGATCACGGCGGCGAGCGACGTCTACGCGCTCGGGTGCGTGCTGTACGAGATGCTGGTGGGTGAGCCGCCGTACATGGGCGCGACGGCACAGGCGGTGCTCGGCAAGATCCTCACGGAGAAGCCGCGACACCCGACGGCGGTCCGGGCGATGGTGCCGGCGAACGTGGAGGGTGCGGTCCTGCAGGCGCTGGAGAAGCTGCCTGCGGACCGCTTCAGGTCGGCGTCGGGCTTCGTGCGCGCGATCACGGACTCGAGCTTCCGGTATGGGGCGGCTTCCGCGGCGGTCGCCGAGGCGGCCTCCGGCCCGGGCCCGTGGAAGTGGGCCACGCTCGCGCTGGGCGCGCTCAGCGTGGTCTTCCTCGGCGGCTGGCTCTGGTCCGCGCTCGCCGCCAGCCGCGTGCCCCGCCCCGCGCCCGTCGTGCTCGCCCTGGAGACGCCGGAAGGGGAAGAAGTGTCAAGCGTCGCGGTGTCCCGAGACGGGTCGATGTTCGCGATCTCGACGGGGGGGTTCGGGTCCGACTCGTCACGGATCTGGATCCGGCGGGCCGACGAGGCCCACTTCCGTCCCGTACCGGGGACCGAGGGCGCCGGGTGGGGTGTCGACTTCTCACCGGACGGGGCGTGGCTCGTCTTCCGGCACTACGCACGCAACGCCCTGCTCAAGGTGGCGCTGAGCGGTGGCGGGGCGCTCCCGATCCTGGAGGTCGACTCCCTCAGCCCGGTCGCCCCTCATTGGGGTGACGACGGCACGATCGCCTTCCTCTCCCAGGCGGAACCCTGGCGGGTGCACGAAACCGGGGAGGGGGGAGCCCACCGCCTGCCCGGTGGCATCAGCGCGAATCTCATCCGGGTCCTCCCGGACGGATCGGCGGCGCTCGCCGACGATTATACGCGCGGGATCTACCTGATCGACTTCGAGGCCGACTCCGCCCGGCTACTCGTGCCCGGCGGGCGAGCGCCCAGGTATGTCGAGACGGGCCACCTGCTCTACGCCCCAGAGAGCGGCGGCCTGTTCGCCGTGCCCTTCGACCTCCGCCGCCGCGAGGTGACGGGCCAGCCGACGCCCGTGCTCGACGGGGTCGATCAGGGCCTCCGCATCTTCTACGACGTCTCCCGTACGGGTACGCTCGTGTACCTCCAGGGCCAGGGCCAGGGCCTCGCGCGACGCGGCCCTCCGCAGCGCCGTCTCCTCTTTCTCGATCGCGAGGGGCGCGCCGACACCGTGAGGCTGACGCCCCGACCGATCTACGACCCGGCGCTTTCGCCGGATGGGCGCTACATCGCCTACTCGACGCTCGGGGCCGGGAGTCGGGACGGCATGCAGATCCAGGTCCTGGACCTCCTGACCGGGGGCACGCCCGAAGTCACGTCCGAGGGGGAGAGCCGGGTTCCGGTCTGGTCCCCCGACGGAACCAGGCTCGTCGTCGCGGGCAGGCGAAACGACGACTCGGATTTCGATCTCTACGTGATCTCGCTGGACGGGGGCGAAGCGGAGCGGCTTGTCGCTCTACCGGGGTATCAGGAGCCCGTCGCGTGGAGCGCGCAGGACGAGATCGTCTTCGAGAGCTCCGGCGCCTCGAGGAACCGCGACCTCCGAATCATGCCCCTCTCGGACGGTGCCCAGCCACGCCCCTACCTGGAGGCCGATTACAGCGAAGGCCAGCTCGACATCTCCCCCGACGGGACGCTCGCCGCCTACGAGTCGGGGGAGACCGGAACCACCGAGGTCTTCGTCCGCGGCTTTCCCGACCCGGTCGGGAAGTGGAACGTCTCGGTCGGCCCGGGCACCCGACCCACATGGTCTCCCGACGGGACCGAGCTGTACTTCTGGCGCATCACGCCCGGTGTCGACTCGCTCTTCGCGGTGCCTGTCCGGCGCGACCCCGACTTCGTGCCCGGCCCGCCGACGTTCCTCGTCGCCGCCGAGAACAGCGGCTTGTCGGTCAGCGTCCACCCGGACGGCCGCTTCCTCGTGGCGGAGAACATCGACGCATCCAACGCGATGCGAGACCCATTGTCCCGCCGCTGGCTGGTGGTGCTGAACTGGTTCACCGAGCTGGAGGAGCGGCTGGGGCGGTGAGGGCGGTGAGGGAAAGACGAAGGGGTGGCCCTCTTATGCTCTTCCCGCCTCCCTCGGGGAGTACGCGGTGGATCCAGATCCAGAACCTATGGACCGAGCTGGGAGAGTGTCGTCGGACTCTCTATCAGTAGGTTTCGGGGTTCGAGTCCCTGACGGGGCACTGGCCGCCTCAAGCGCTCCCACAGGCCAGGGTGAGCCCCACGTCCCTCGCTTCGCGCCGGAAGCTCCCATCACGGTATGACCACTCGTAGTGGATGTTTTCACGGACGATGACGGGAATCTCGGTCCTGCCGGGTGGAGCCAAGGCCACCAGCCGGCGGTTGCGCCTGCGTGTGGTGTCTGGAGGGCCGAAGGCGTCCCGATACATCTCGACCCTGTAGATCTCCGCCTCCGCCTTGGTGTCGTTCCGAACCACGAGCACGGGCTGCTCGCAGTCCTCGATTGCCTTGGC
>QJYK01000250.1 GCA_003248075.1 Gemmatimonadota bacterium
GGCGTCGCCGGCATGACGACGCCGATGGGGCTGGAGCCGGCGGCGCGGGGCTCGCTGCTCGCGCTGACCGCGATGGTCCTCGTGGTCTTCGTGATGATGCGCTCGGGGTGGCGGGTGTCACGCGTCGAGGGAGTGGTGCTCATCGTGCTCGCCGCGATCCGGTGGGGCCTCGACTTCGCGAGCCGGGGATGAGGTGGACGTCCGGCGGCTGAGGGACGACACACCGGGCTGCTCCGAGCGCGTGCACCTCAACAACGCCGGAGCGTCCCTCATGCCGGCGCCGGTCCTGGCTGCGGTGCGCGACCACTTCGACCTCGAGGCTCGCATCGGTGGGTACGAGGCGGCGGCCGCGGCAGCCGGGGCCATCGAGGACGCCTACCGGGACGTGGCGGCGCTGCTGGACACGGAGCCTCGGAACGTCGCCTTCTCCGAGCACGCCACGGCGAGCTTCGTGCAGGCGCTGTCCTCCATCCGCTTCCAGCCCGGCGACGTTCTCGCCACCACGCGCAACGACTACGTCTCCAACCAGATCCAGTACCTGGCCTTGGCGAGCCGCTTCGGCGTCGAGGTCGTACGCGCTCCCGACGCCCCGGAGGGGGGGGTCGACCTCCAGGCCATGGAGGAGATCATCCACCGGCGCCGACCGAAGCTGGTGGCGGTGACCCACGCGCCCACGAACTCCGGTCTCGTGCAGGACGTGGCGGCCGTGGGCGCGATGTGTCGACGACGCGACATCCCTTATCTCGTGGACGCCTGCCAGTCGGTGGGCCAGATGCCCGTACACCCGGAATCGATCGGGTGCGATTTCCTCTCGGCCACCTCCCGGAAGTACCTGCGCGGCCCCAGGGGGGCGGGCTTCCTCTGGGTCTCGGACAGGGCGTTGGACCAGGGCTGGGAGCCCCTCTTCCCGGACATGCGCGGCGCCGACTGGATCGAGGGAGATCTCTATCAACCCGCACCCGACGCGCGCCGCTTCGAAACCTGGGAGTTCGCCTGGGCGTTGGTCCTGGGCACGGGCGCGGCTGCACGCTACGCCCTGGGCGTGGGCCTCGAGCAGGCCGCCGAACGTGTGCGGGCACTGGCCGAGCGGCTCAGGACGGGAGCGGCCGACATCGACGGAGCGCGGGTGCTCGACCGGGGCGCGCGCCTCGGCGCCACGGTCACGTTGTCCGTGTCGGGATGGGTCCCGAAGGCGCTGGTCCTGGCGCTCCGCGCGCGAGGCATCAACACGTCGGCCCAGTCCCGCATCGACGCGGTGATCGACTACGACACCAAGGGCGTGGACGGCGCCCTACGCGTCTCACCCCACTACTACAACACCGAGGAGGAGCTCGAGCTGTTCCTCGATACGTTCCGGGAGCTGGCCGCGAGCGGCCCGCCTGAATCCTGACGGGAGCGTGGACATCGGCCCGCCCGGTGAAGAAATTGGCGCCGTCTCGCGTATGCTGGCCACGGGAAGGGAGAGTCGTTGCAGCCGAACTTGGAGCGCGAGCTGATACGGAAGTGCAAGGGCGGCGACGCCCGTTTCTACGAGCCGCTGGTCCGGGCCTACGAGCCCCCCGGCCTCCGGTTGGCGGTCGCCATGCTCGGGAACATGGAAGACGCGCGGGATGCGCTGCAGGACGCCTTCGTCAAGGCGTACGAAGCGCTGCACCGCTTCGACCTGCGACGGCCGTTCGGGCCGTGGTTCTACCAGATCCTCAGGAACCAATGCAGAGACGTGCTTCGGAGCCGTCAGGCCCGCTTCCGACTGGAGGCCTTGGACGAGCGCCTCGAGCTCCGTCCTGCGGACAGCGAAATGGGGCCCGAGCGCGCCCGCCAACGTGGCGCCGCGCGCGAGCTGCTGTGGAAAGCCCTCGAGCGCATCGGGGAGGAGCACCGGGAGATCCTGGTGCTGAAGGAGCTCCAGGGCTTCAGGTACAACGAGATCGCCAAGGTACTCGAGATCCCCGAAGGCACGGTGGCCAGCCGATTGTATCATGCGCGCCGCGCCCTCAAGACGGTCCTGGAGGAGATGGGAGCCGAGCTGCCGTAGGAGCAGCCGGACCCGGGAGAGGCACGCCGTGTCACAAGAGATCAACCACGAAGACCTGATGCGCTTCATCGACGGCGAGCTTCCGCCGGAAGAGGCCGCGCGCATCGAAAAGGTCGTCGCCGGCTCCACCGAGCTGGGACGCGAGCTCGCCATCTTCAGGGCGATGAGAGCCGGCTTCACGGACCTGACCTTCCATCCTGGCGAGTACCATCATTCGGTGTGGGATCACGTGAACCAGAGACTGACGCGGCCCATCGGGTGGCTTCTCGCGGTGGGAGGCACGGCGGTTTGGCTCGGCTATGGGGTGTACGTCTTCGTTACCGGCCCGACCGATCCCGTAGAGAAGATGGCGACGGGCGCCGTGGTCATCGGCGTGCTTCTGCTGCTGGCGAGCGTGATCTGGGAGCAGTATCGCCAGTGGCTCGTCGATCCGTACCGGGACGTCCATCGATGATCATCGTCACGACGGCGGACGTGCCGGGGATGCGCGTGGTCTCCACGCTCGGACTGGTGCGCGGCAACTCGATCCGGGCGCGGCATCTCGGGCGGGACATCATGGCGGCGTTGCGTAACGTCGCAGGCGGCGAGATCCGCGAGTACACGAAGATGATGGCCGAGGCGCGCGAGCAGGCGATCGACCGCATGATCGAGGAAGCCGAGGCCCTCGACGCCGACGCTGTGGTCATGGTCCGCTTCCAGACGTCCATGGTGATGGCGGGCGCCGCCGAGATGCTCTGCTACGGAACCGCGGTTCGGCTCGAGCCGGAGGACTGACCCGAAGCCGGGAGCTCGGGACGTTCTTGCTGCACCGTCGCCCTCCGGACATCTTCGCCGCGTCGTCTCCTCCGTTCCCCGACGCATCGGCGGCTCCTTGCGCCCCAGAACGACGCGGCCGGCCCTCGTCCTCGTGGTCCTCCTCGGGGCCGCGTGCTACAGAGCGCAGGTCGGTGGCGTCGGCAGTCACCGGCGCGCGGTGGACGCGATTCTGGACGCCTCCCCGATGGACCAGGTCCACTTCGGGGTCCTGGCGCTGGACGCACGGACGGGCCGGACCCTGTACGCCCGGAACCCGAACCGGAAGTTCGTTCCGGCGTCCAACCAGAAGATCCTCGTCACCTCGGCGGCCGTCTCGCTCCTCGGGGCAGACTTCCGTTACGAGACCAGCCTTTGGGCCGCCGGCCCGGTCCGTGACGGAACCCTCGAGGGAGATCTGGTCCTCGTAGGCTCCGGCGACCCCACGCTCTCCGACCGATTCTGGGACTCGGGCGAGACCGCCCTCGCGGGGCTGGCGGACAGCGTCCGGGCGCGAGGCCTGGTCAGGGTCACGGGCCGGTTGATCGTGGACGTGTCGCTGTGGGACTCCGCGTCGGTGGGTCCCACCTGGGAGGTGGAGGACCTGGGCTTCGCGTACGGCTCCACCGGCGGAGCGTTCGCGATCGACGAGGGGGAGGTACGGCTCGTGGTGAGCGGAGGCCTCGCGCCGGGGGAGCCCGCCGAGGTGACCTGGACGCCCGTGGGGACGGATGAGTACGTGGTCTCGCGCCTGACGACGTGGCCTGCCGACTCCACGCGTCGCGTACGTCCGTCGTATCTGCCGGAGTCCCGTCGGCTGGTCGTGGAGGGCCATGTGCCCGCGGGTGCCGTGGACACGCTCTCCTTCGCCCAACGTGACCCCGTGCGCCAGGCGTCTGCCGCGCTCGCGCGTGCGTTCGCGGCGGCCGACGTGGAAATCGACGGGGGCGCGGACATCGCCTGGGAAGCGGGTGAGATCGTGGGTCCCGGCTGCCGGACGGGGGCCCTGCGGGAGTGTCCGGACGCGGCGCCCGTCGCGGCGCTCCGGTCCCCGCCTCTGCTAGAGATCGTGGAGGGCATCCTCGAGCCGAGCCAGAACTGGATGACCGAGCAGCTCCTCCGGACGCTGGGCGCGGAGCGCGGGGAAGGCGGCAGCTGGGAAGAGGGAGCCGAAGTGGTGCGCCGGTTCCTCGTGGAGACCGTCGGCGTCGACTCGCTCGACATCGCGCCGCGCGACGGATCGGGGTTGTCCGCGTACAATCTGGTCACCCCCCGGGCCATCGTGGCCGTCCTGCGGTTCATGGCGGCGTCGCCGACCGCAGCGGGCTACCGGGCAGCATTGGCCGAGCCCGGGGAGGAGGGGTCGACGCTGGAGCGCCGGCTGCCCGAGCTCCAGGGGCGGCTCTTCGGGAAGACCGGAACGATCTCCAACGTGAACTCGCTGTCGGGGTATCTCGTAGGGGACAATGGCCGCGACATCGTGTTCAGCATCCTGTCCAACGGGTCAGGACTGCCCTCGGGACGGGTGCGCGCGGCGATCGACGACGTGGTGAGCGTGCTGGCCAGGAAAGAATGAGCGACTACAAGTTCCCCGAGCTTCCCTCGGACGAGGAGCTCGGAATCACCGACGAAGATCGCGAGCACCTTCCGGACGACGACGGACCGGAGATGTCCGCGGAGGAGATGCGCGCGCTCCTCGGCGACGCGCCCGCGAAGGCCCTCCCGCCGCGGACCAAGGGGGATAAAGGCGATCGCGCCGCCGCCGAGTCCCGCCCGAAGGAAAAGCGCAAGAAGGCGAAGAAGAGCCGGAGCGCCGAGGCCCCCGCGCCCGCTGCTGCTGCCCGACCCGCTGGGACCGGCTCCTGGCGCGGCGTGGCCACGCTCGCCGCGCTCGCGCTCCTGGCTTTCCTGTCCAGCTCGTACCGTCTCCTTCCTGCGCCCGCGCCGCCCGACGCCCCCGACGGCGCTTTTTCGTCGGCACGCGCGATGGCGCACCTCCGGCAGATCGCGCGCGCGGCACATCCCACGGGCTCGCCGGAGCACGCCCGGGTGCGGGGCTACATCGTGAACCGGCTTCGCGACCTGGGATTGCAGCCGGCCGTGGAGACGTCGACGTCGATGATCGCGCGTGGCAGCCGCGTGCGCGCGGCGACGGTCCGCAACATCGTCGCGAGGATCCCAGGTACCGGCAGCACAGGTACGCTCGTGCTCACCGCCCACTACGACGCCGCGGGAATCGCCGTCGGCGCCGGGGACGACGCCACGGGAGTCGTAGCCATTCTCGAGACGCTGAGGGCGCTCCGGTCCGGACCCCCCCTCCGCAACGACATCCTGGTGCTCGTGTCCGACGCGGAGGAGCTCGGGTTGCTGGGGGCCCGCGCCTTCGTGGAGAGCGACACGGCCATGGCCCACGTCGCGGCGGTTCTGTCGGTGGAGATGAGGGGAGGGGGTGGGCCGTCGATCATGTTCGAAACCGGCTCGGAGAACGGCTGGATCGTTCGGGAGATGGCCACGTCCGGCATCCGCCCGGCCGCGAACTCCATTGGATACGAGATCTACACGCGGCTCCCGAACGACACGGACTTCACACCCTTCCGTGAGGCGGGAAAGCAGGGGCTGAACTTCGCGGCGATCGGGCGCGCGTCGGTCTACCACCAGGCATACGACACTCCCGACAACCTCCAGGAGGCCACGCTGCAGCACCAGGGCGAGAATCTGCTGGGGGTGGCGCGACGCCTCGGAGATGCGGATCTGTCCGCCGTGGACGCGCCGAGCGTCACGTACTTCTCCGTCCCGTTGTTCGGGGTCGTCGCCTACGGCGGCAATCTCGCTGTTCCCTTCGCGATGGGCCTGATCGGTCTGACGGTGCTGGCGGTGGTCGCGGTCCGTCGGGTCACGGGAGGGTGGTCGGGTCTGCTGCCGGGCGCAGGTCTCGGGTTCGCGGCCGTGGCACTGACGGGTGGCGCCGGCTTCGCCCTCGGGCGCTGGCTGCCCTGGTTCCACCCGGAGCACGGATCCCTCGCGGGCAGCGCATTCCACCACGAAGGGTGGTACGTGCTGGCGCTCCTCTCGTGGGGGCTCGCCGTGGTGGCTGCGCTCTACTCGATCGGGGGCCGGCGACGAAGCCCGGCCGCGCTTGCCCTGGGCGGCCTGCTCCTGCCGCTCGGCCTCGCCACCTGGGTCGCGTTCACGGCCCCGATGGCGGCGATGAACCTCCAGTGGCCTCTGGCCGCGGCGCTCCTGGGGCTCGTCGCGCTCATGCTCCCGTCGACGCCGCGCGCCCTCGCCATCGGCTGGTTGTGGGCCGTCGCGTGCGCGGTCCCCGTGCTCGTCCTGCTCGTGCCCGTGACGGAGCTGCTCTGGATCGCCCTGGGCTTCGGGGCTGCCACGCTCATCGGCGCTGTGCTCGCCCTCGTGCTCCTGCTGCTCCTGCCGGCCCTCACCATGCTGCGCCAGCCCAATGCCTGGTGGGCACCACTCTCGGGGCTCGGGCTCTCGGCGGCCTTCGTGTACGGCGGCATCCGGGCAGCCACCCCCACCGCCGAACGGCCGGCTCCGGCCGCGCTCGCGTACGCGCTGGACCGGAGCACTGGGGAGGCAGTCTGGATCACCGACGATTCTCAGGAAACGGTGGACGACGCGGCGCGGACCTGGGTCGAGGGCGTCGTGGGCGGTCCCCTGACCGAAACGCGCTCGGTCACGCGCTTCGGGGTCGGCACCCCACGGGGCGGCGAGGCACGAGTGGCCACGGCGCCTCCGGTGCAGGCGCCACCACCCTCCGTGTGGATCATGATGGACACGGTTTTCGAGGGGCGACGTCTCATGCGGCTGGCCATCCGCTCCAACCTGGGAGCGGAAATGGTGCGCATCCAGCTGCCGGACGGAAGCCCCGTGCGCGCCACGGCGATCAACGGCCGTCCCATCGATCCGCAGGAACCGCAGGTCGCCATCGATCACTGGGGGATCCCCGATCCCGCGATCGTCCTCGACCTCTCGCTGCCGGCCGGTACCGACCCGGATCTGTCGGTCGTCGAGCACCTCTATCACACGGAGGGCATCCTCGGTCAGGACCGTTTCCGGCGACCGCCGACCCTGGCCCCGGATGTGCGTTGGGCCAGCGACCGCGTGATGGTGCTCTCGAGCTGGTCGGACCTGACGCGGGAGGACGGGGCCCTGCCGAGCCGCCCGGAGGCCGCCGTCGCGGTCGGGGCTTCCGCGGACGGCATCACGGTACCGCCGGACGGGGCGAGCGCGGCCGACTCCCTCGCTGCACCCGACTCGACCTCGTCGGGAGAGACGCCACCCGACACGACGCACGCCCCGACGACCCGCCCGGAGCCCGGTCCGTGAGTCGCGCCTGCCTCTTCCGGACCCTGCCCGTGCTACTCGCGGCAGCCGCCGCCTGTCGACCCACCCCACAGCCCGGCCCGCCCCGCTTCGAGGTGCCGTCCGGTCAGCAAGGACGCTGGTACAAGGGCAACACGCATACGCACACGACGAACAGTGACGGGGACTCGCCGCCCGAGTACGTGGCGAGCTGGTACCGCGATCACGACTACGACTTTCTGGTTCTCTCCGACCACAACGTGTTCACGAACCCCGCGACGCTCGCCTCGCTGGTGGACTCGTCCTTCCTGCTGATTCCGGGCGAGGAGGTGACCTCGCGGTTCGAGGGGCACCCGATCCACGTGAACGGGCTGAACCTCCCCGGCCTGGTCGAGGCACGCACCGCCGAGAGTCTGGTCGCGACCCTCCAGGCCAACGTGGACGCGGTCCGCGAGGTGGACGGTGTTCCCCATGTGAACCATCCGAACTTCGAATGGGCGTTCGGAGCGACCGAGCTCGCCCAGCTGCGCGACGATCGGCTCCTGGAGATCTGGAACGGCCACCCGACGGTACACAACGCGGGGGGCGGCGGGGTTCCCGGTATGGAGGCGGTGTGGGATGCATTGCTCAGTGGGGGTAAGCGCATCTACGGGATCGCCGTGGACGA
Organism: Gemmatimonadota bacterium; assembly: GCA_003248075.1. Lineage (GTDB taxonomy): Bacteria > Gemmatimonadota > Gemmatimonadetes > Longimicrobiales > Gaopeijiaceae > SZUA-318. The sequence goes on from QJYK01000250.1 coordinate 7,821, forward strand.
CGCACACCACTTCCAGGGCGAGTTCGCTCGGGACCGCGCCAACCCGGGCAGGGGCTGGGTCGTCGTGCGTGCACCCGGCCTGGATGCGCTGGCCCTCATGAGCTCCCTCGAAGCCGGTCGCTTCTACGCTAGCACCGGACCGGTGCTCGACGACGTCGTGGTGACGCCGACCACCCTGGAGATCCGAATCGGCGAGCGCTCGACCTTCAAGCACACGACCGCGTTCATCGGCGCGGGTGGTCGCGTGCTTCTCGTGTCACCGGACAACCCCGCCGTCTTCGAGCTCACCGGAGATGTCGGGTACGTGCGCGCGCGCGTGACCGACTCGGGTGGCTACTCCGCCTGGACACAGCCCGTCTTCGTCACGCGCGACTGACGGGTCCACTGCTGGCGCCGGCGGGTCCCCGGCGGTATGAGTCCCACCGGAACCGCACCTATCGGGAATTACCGTGCTCAGAACCATCGTCACGACAGGCTTCCTGCTGGTTGCCGCCGCGGTCGTCTGGCTGGCGTTCGTGGTCGGAGCGGAAACCGCATTCGGGACCCTGTTCATCAATCTGGGCACGGAGATCATCGGCATCGTGATGACGGTCGCGGTCGTGGAGTGGTTTCTCGAGCGGCGGCGGCTGCAGAACCGCGGACGCCAGCTGGCCTGGGACGCGCTGCACGCCACCGAGAGCGCGGTATGGGTATGGCAGGGGGGACCTCGGGAGATGGATACCGACGAGATCCTGGGGATCCTGAACGCGGTGGGCTCGGACGACCCGCTCCCGGACTTCACCGAAGGCCTCTTTCTGAACCTGGGTACCCGGAGCCGTCGCCTGCTGAACAACGACCCGGATGCCGTGGCAGCGCTCCCCGGCTTCATGGACGGCCTGGAGCACCTCGCCCGACTCAGCGCGATGCGCGACGGCTCCCAGGCGATGCCGGCCCGGAAGGTGGCGGACATCGTCGAGGAGGGAACCAGGGCTTTGGCCAAATGCCTGGGTCAGCCCGTCGAGCGCCATCTCGCCAGCCTGATCCGTTATCGGGATCCGTCCCTGGAGAGCCAGGAGCGACGCCATTTCGGTGGGCGGGGGGGCAGCAACGATTGGCGGGCCGTCACCACTACCGACCTGTAGCGGATGGATCAGGAGGAAACCATGAACCGCCCCAAGACGATCGACGCGCTGCGTCGCGCGGCCCTGCCCGCTCTCGCGGGCATGCTGCTTCCGGTCGGTGTGAACGCCCAGACGCTGGCGTCGCGCGTGAAGGAGGCCATCACCGCCGAGCGGCTCGACCGGCACGCCCGGGCGATCACGGCCCACGAGCGACCCTCGGGAAGTCCGGGCGAGAACGCCGCGATCGACTACGTCGTCGCGACGCTCGGAGAGGCCGGGGTTCCGGTCCGGGTCCACGAGATCCGCGGGTATACGAGCACGCCCGTTTCCGCCTCGGTGCAGGTGCCGGGGACCGACTTCGATCCCGAGGCGATCACCCTGGCGTTCTCCGCGTCCACGAGCGGCATCGAGGCACCGCTCGTCGACGTCGGCGATCTCGATGATCTGCCGGAGCTCGAGCCCGGCACCGGCGAGCGCCTGGTCACCCGGGATCTCGAGCGCTTCCGGCACGTGCGTGGCAAGATCGCCGTGGTCACCGGCCAGCCGCGGAACGTCCCCACCTGGGCCCTACAAGAGATGGGGGCGGTCGCAGCGGTCTACGTGAACCCCGAGGAACGGCTCAACGACCTGATCGTGACGTCCACCTGGGGTACGCCCTCGCTCCTGAACGCACACCGGCTGCCGACGCTACCGGTCGCCGAGATCCGTCGGAGCGACGGGGACCGCCTCCGAGCGATGATGAGCCGGGGCGAGGTCCGGGGCCGCGTGAGCACGAAGGCCGAGACCGGTTGGGCGACTTTGCGCGTCGCTGTCGCCGAGGTGATGCCTCAGGGGTCTGCCCCGGAGGAGACGCCGTTCGTGCTCTTCGGAGGGCACATCGACGCCTGGTACCATGGAGGCACCGACGAGGGAGCCTCGAACGCCGCCATGCTGGAGCTGACCATCGCGTTCCATCGCAACCGGAACGCGATGCGCCGAGGGCTCGTGGTCGCCTGGTGGCCCGGTCACTCCAACGCCCGCTACGGCGGTTCGACCTGGTACGCCGACGCGTTCTTCGAGCCCCTGCGGACACGTGGCGTCGCGTACGTCAACGTCGACGGGATCGGTCAGACGGGCGCGAAGCGGTTCGGGGCATCCACGTCGCCGGCGCTCGCTCGCCTCGCGAGCGAGTCGATCCGCGCCGCCACCGGAGAGAGCGTTCGCGTCTCGCGGCCCGGTCGGAACTCGGACGAGTCCTTCAACGGCGCCGGGCTGCCTCTGCTACAGATCAACCACTCGCGGACGTCGGAGGACGGCGGCTATTGGTGGTGGCACACTCCGGACGATACCTACGACAAGATCGATCTGGGCGTGCTCAAGACGGATACGGACCTGTATGCCGATGCGCTCGCCGCGTTGGTCGGAGATCCGAGCCTGCCCATCGACCTGCAAGCAGAGGTGTTCGCGTTGACGGCGGCGCTCCAGGCCCGAGAAGGGGAGTCCGGCGGGTCACTCGACCTGTCCGGCGAGCGGGCGGCCGCCGCGCGCCTGGCGGACCTCGTAGCGAGCATCCCGGCAGGGACCGGGCGGGATGTCGAGCTCCTCCGGATTCTGCGTCCCATCCACCGCGTGATGTTCGTGCCCGGAAGCGACCATCACCCGGACCCGGGCATCTACGGCGGTCCGCTGCCCGGCCTCGAGCCGGCCCGGATCCTCGCGGAGGAGCGCCCGGATTCGGATCGCTACGGCTTCGCGCTCGCGTATCTACTGCGTGAGCGCAACCGGATCCTGGAGTCCATCGACGAGGCGATCGTCGAGGCCCAACGCGTCTCACCGAGAGGTCGGAGCGTCTCATGACTTCCCCCGCCTGCCGCCGCGCCGCGTGCGCGGCACTGCTCGTCACGCTGGCGTCGTGTCAGCCGGATCCCCGCGCGTCCGCCTGGACTGCCGAGCCGGACGAATGGCCGACCTATGGAGGCGACGCCGCGGGCACCCGACATTCGGCCCTCACCGCGGTCAACCGGGAGACGGTCTCGAGGTTACGCGTCGCGTGGACCTGGGAGACCGGCGACGTTCCGGTTCCCGGCCCGATGCGACCCATCCCCGGACAGGACGTCCGAGCGGGGAATTTCGAGGTCACACCGGTCGTGATCGGGGATACGATGTACCTCACGACGCCGTACAACCGGGTGGTCGCTCTGAACGCCGCGACCGGTGAGCGCATCTGGTCGTACGATCCACGGACGGTCGAGTGGGGCCGACCCCCCAACGGGACCGGACTCGTGCACCGGGGCATAGCCGTTTGGACCGGCGGGGAGGGGCGGCGGATCTTCCTCAACACGCGCTGGCGCCTGATCGCGCTCGACGCGAAGACGGGGCAGCCGATCCAGAGCTTCGGTCACCGGGGGGAGGTCGACCTCACAGAGCACCTACTCTGGCACACGAACCGACTTCACTACACACAGACCTCCCCACCGGTGGTCTACGGGGACCTCGTCATACTCGGCAACGGTGTGTGGGACGGCTTCGTGTATCCGAAGGATCCCCCTGGCAATATCCAGGCGTTCGATGTGAGGACGGGTGAGCTCGTGTGGAGCTTCAACCCCATCCCGCAGCAGGGAGAGTTCGGCAACGAGACCTGGGAGGAAGGCTCCTGGCGGGTGAAAGGCCACTCCAACGCCTGGGCGCCCATGACCGTGGACGTGGAGCGTGGCCTGCTCTATGCACCCATGGGCACGCCCAGCGGTGACTACTACGGAGGCGATCGCAAGGGGGACAACCTCTTCGCGGAAACGCTGCTGTGCTTGAACGCCCGGACCGGCGAGCGCGTGTGGCACTTCCAGATCGTGCACCACGGGCTCTGGGACTACGACCTCCCTGGCGCGCCGGTCCTCTATTCTGCCGACGTCGACGGGCGGACGGTGGACGCAGTCGCCGTGGCCGGCAAGACGGGCTTCGTGTACGCATTCGACCGAGTGACCGGTGATCCGATCTGGCCCATCGAGGAGCGGGAGGTCCCGGCCAGCGACGTGCCGGGGGAGCGCGCGTCGGCGACCCAGCCCTTCCCGACCAAGCCGCCGCCGTTCGCGCGTCAGGGCTTCACCCAGGACGATCTGGTGAGCCTGACGCCGGAGCTCCGCCGGCGCGCCCTGGCCGCCACGGCGGGGATCCGCTTCGGCTCGCTCTACACACCGCCCTCCCTGGAGGGGACGCTCGGCCTGCCCGGAATCATCGGCGGCGCCAACTGGGGCAGCGTCGCGGTCGATCCGGCGACGGGATACCTGTACGTGAAGGGCACCGAGAGCCCCGCGCTGTTCAAGCTGGCGCCGGCGGACACTTCCCGGACGGCCGCGCCCTACGACATCGACCGCGCCCTGCGCGGCGCCACCAACATCGACGGGATTCCGATCATCGATCCACCCTACGGGACGCTCACCGCGATCGACATGAACCGCGGAGAGATCGTCTGGCAGGTTCCCGTCGGAGACGACCGACGCGTGCGCGGCCATCCACTGCTCGCGGGCGTGGTGCTTCCGGAGCGTTTGGGTGTCTCCGGCGCTCCCGGCCCGATCGTGACCGCGGGTGGACTCGTCTTCGTGAGCGGCGGCGCCGACGCGCTGTACGCGTTCGATGCCGCGACGGGCGATCTGCTCTGGGAAGGCCCCCTGCCCGGGCGCGGCTACGCGAACCCGATGACGTATGCCACGGCCGACGGGCAACAGTTCGTGGTGGTGGCGTCGGGGGGTGGTGCGGACGGAGGAACCCTGGTCGTCTTCGGGCTGGGTCGGTGAGCGGGTCCGTGCTTCCCCACGCCCACGTCCACCTTTCGCGGGCCCACCGAGGGGCCCACTCTTAGCCAATGGCACACGACCGCCGCACCTTCCTGAAACGCTCCGGGGTCGCCCTCTCCGCCGTCGCTCTCCCTGCATGCGCCCCTGACGGCGGGTCTGCCGGGGGAGACACCCCCTCGGCTCGTATCGATGGCACGCTCCTTCGTGCGGTCGGTGACCTCGTGCTTCCCGCCGAGCTGGGCGAGAGCGGTCGCGCGGGGGCTGTCGCGGCCTTCGAGCGTTGGGCCGAGGCGTACGACCCGGTCCCGGAGCTGAATCACGGCTACGGCACGTCGGAGATCCGCTACGGCCCGGCCGACCCCGTTCCCGGGTGGCAGGCTCAGCTCCAGGCCCTGGACCTCGAGGCGGAGCACCGCTTCGGGGCTCCGTTCACCGAGCTGGAGGCCGAGCCCCGGATGGCCATCCTGCGCCGCCACGTGGACGCCCTCGAGGGGGACGCGCTGCCGAGCCCCCTCCGCGCCAGTCACGTCGCCGTGGCGCTCCTCGCCCACTGGGCCGCCAGCCCCGGGGCGACGGACCTGTGCTACGGCGTGAGGATCCAGCCCCAGACCTGTCGCGGTCTCGGGGGCTCGGCCGACGAGCCGGTGGGGCTCTCGTGAAGCGCCAGGTGGTGGAGACCGACGTCCTCGTCATCGGCGGGGGCATCACGGCGGCGATGGTGGCCGAGAAGCTGACCGACGAGCACGACGTGGACGTCACGGTCCTCGAGGCCGGCCGGCACACCGCGCCCCTCGAAGGGCGCGCCGAGCGCCGGCAGCGTTACATGGATTACGGCGAGAACCCCTGGACCGGCGACCACGTCGAGGACCAATACGCTGCGGGGGCCATGTCGCGCTCGATGGTCGTCGGGGGCCAGGCGATGCACTGGGGTGGTACGACACCGCGCTACTCTCCCGAGGACTTCCGACTCCGCTCGATGTTCGGCGTGCACGAGGACTGGCCGATCGACTACGACACGCTGGACCCGTACTACCAGGAAGCGGAGGAACGGATCGGTGTGGCGGGCGAGCAGGGACCCGAGCCGCTCGACCCGCGCAGCGCGCCCTACCCCATGCCGCCGGTGCCACTCACCTGGACGCTCGAGCGTCTGCGGGAGTGGACACAGAAGGCCAGCGTCCCTGCGTGGACGAACCCGGTCGCCAAGACCACGATGCCGTGGCGCGGCCGGACCGTGTGCCAGCGCTGCGATACCTGCAACGTTTGTCCGACCGGCGCCAAGTACTCGCCCGACTTCACGTTCGCGAGCCTGCTCGCCGCCGGTCGAATCCGGCTCGAGACGGGCCGGCTGGTGCGTCGGCTCGAGCTGGATCCCGGGACTTCGCGGATCGTCGCGGCGCATGTCCGAGCGTACGACGATCCGGACACGGAGCTCGTTTATCGAGCGAGGACCTTCGTCCTCGCGGCCGGCTATACCTGGAGCCCGCACCTCCTCCTCCTGTCCGCACAGGGACGCTTCCCCGACGGGCTCGCCAACTCCTCCGGCCTGGTCGGCCGATACATGGCGGGACACCGCAGCGTGAGCGCGTCGGTGGAACTCCCGCTCCGGCTCCTGCCCGGCATGAACTTCGGACACTCTCTGCTGTCGAAGTTCTTCCAGCGCCCCACCGTGCCCGGGGGTCCGGGGCTCTCGCGGGGGCGGTACGTGCGTCACGATTTCCGCGTCTGGGAGTCAGCGACGGCCCGCGGGCCAAGACTGCGCGACGACCAGGGAGCGCTGCTCTTCGGTGACGCGATCCTGTCCGACTGGCGAAGCCGCACCGCCACCGGCACCGCCCGCTTGCGCTGCTACTACGACGTGATCCCCGACCGGGACAGTCGCCTGGTGCTGGACACGGCGACGCTCAACCGCTTTGGCGATCCACTCCCCCGGCTCGAGCTGCGCGACGCGCCGGTGTCGCAGGAGCTGCGCGCACACACCGAGGACAGGATCCGGGCTCTTTTCACCGAGGTGACCCGCGCCGGGGACGGACGGATACTCAGGACCTCGGTGGACAGCGTGCAGGACCACCCGGGTGGCGGCTGTCGCATGGGCAGTGACCCGGGCACGAGCGTGGTCGACTCGTGGGGACGGACCCACGACCACGAGAACCTGTTCGTGGTCGGGGCGCCGACGCTCGTCTCCACCGGATGCAACAACGGAACGCTCACGTTCTCGGCGCTGTCTCTGCGTGCGTCGGAAGAGATCGGTCGGGAGTATCCGGCGCGCAGCTAGCCGGGTTTTTAACGAGCGGACCGGGATCCGCGTCTCCAGGTTCAGAAAGCTGCGACCATTCTCTACGATGAGGGACCTGAAGATGATGCGGAGGAAGATGAGCCAGGCCGGTGTCGCGGCCGCGGCGCTCGGAGCCCTGGGCCTGGTCGGTTGCTCGGACGCGACCTCGCCGGATGCGCTGGACGATGCGTTGCTCGAAGACGTGGCCGTCGTCGCCGCGGACGCGACCCTGGAGGACATCGTCGTCATGAGCACGCCCTTCACCTTCGCCGGCACGGCGCTCGCCGCGGACGGCGTCGGGGGTTACGGCCCGGACGGTACGTTCTCGGGCGCCCGCTCGCGGACGTTCTTCGACGCCCAGGGGAACGTGCAGGAGAGTTACGATCCCCTGACCACGGCGAGCATTGAGATCGAAATGGAGCTCACCCGCGAGGTCAGTCGGGAGTATTGGAGCGCCAGCGTCCACAGAACGCGCAGTATGACCGTGTCCGGGCTCCTCGGTGAGGAGACCACCCGCCAATGGGACGGCACGGGCGCCGAGGAGATCTCGCACAGCGTGCACCTGGACGACGGTACCCCACGGTCGAGGGACATGGAGGGGACTTTCGAGGTGAGCGCGGTCGTGGTCCCCGCGCCCGGGACCTCGGACACGCACTGGCCGTTGTCCGGCACCATCCACCGTACCGTCCATGTGACCGTGGTCAACGGCCCGGACGGGGATGTGGAACGGGACGTGGACGTGACCGTCACTTTCGACGGCGACGCGACCGCCACGGCCGTCGTGAACGGCGAGACCTTCGAGATCGATCTGACCGCCCGCGCGGATGGATTCCCTCTACGCCATCGCAGGCATCACCGCTGAGCGGACACTTCCTTCGGGTCCCGGTCGGGACGCCGCGTGGGGGCGAGCCGAGAGGCCTGCCCCCACGCGTGTTTTCTGCCAGGATCGACGCGGATTGAGAGAGCGGCACCGCCGGTCGGCGGCGACGCTTCGAGGGGGACAGTTGTACGGATCCGGCACTCTGTTTCATGCCTGCAACAGAAATCTGGCTTAGAACAAGGGCAGTGGCATCGATGCAACGCTTGAGCACGTTAGCATTGCGTCCGGCGGAAAGGTCGTGGCATCATCGTTGCCATGAAACGGGACGGGTACGGCGTCGACCGGCGCGGAAAGCGAATGTCACTCCGACGAAAGATCGTCCTGTTGTTCCTTTGGCTCGCGGTCATGCCGATGCTGACCGTGGCCACGTTCGGCTTCATCTATGCGGGCTGGCTCGCGGAGAGCGTGACCCAGAGCCGCCTCTCGGACACGTCGGAGCGCATCGCCGCCGAGGTCCAGGCGGCCACCGGGCGGGCCGAGGAAGCGCTGAGGCGCCTACAGCAGGAATACGAGGCCTCCGCCCCGGCCGACGAGCAGGTGTGGTCCGTGCGCGTCGCACGCGAGCCGGCGCTGGCCGGGGCGGCGCACGTCAGGATCACGTCACCCGCCGGTGAGGTGCTCCACTTCCAGGGCGCGCTGCGCGGCCGAGAGGTGCGCTGTGACCCCTCCGGAGGCTCGCGCCTGGTCGCGGTCCTGCCCGGCGTGGGATCGAGCGCCGGCACCGCCGAAGCCTCGTTCTGGGCCTCCGACCTGATCCCTGCCGACCTGCGCAGCTCCTTCCGCGAGGTGCGGGTCGTGGACCGGTCCTCCGGCCTCATCTACTTCTCTCCGCGTTGCGAGGATCTGACCGGCGGTCAGTCCCCATGGATGGCGGCGGCGATCGCCGCCTTGGCCAACTCACCAGACCAAGGCGATTCCTTCCGCTACAAGGATCGACTGTCGAATCAGGGTCTGGGTGCGGTCCGGGTCAGCCCCGACCACCAATGGGCCGCTGTGGCGACCACCAGCGTTGGCGGGATCATGGCGCCCCTCAGCCGACTCCAGGCCTGGTACTGGGTCTTCATCCTTCTGCTCGCCGCTTCGACCGTCGCCGCCTTCTCGCTCCTTCTGGGCCGGGTGACCGAGTCGCTCAAGGAGCTCACCGGGGCGGCGAAGCGCATCGGCGGCGGGGACCTTCAGCCGTGGCTACCCCCGCCGTCCAACGACGAGGTCGGACAGCTCACGGTGGCCTTCAGCGACATGCTGGACCGGCTGCGCCACATGATGGCTCACGTCGATCACAAGGGGCGCCTCGCCGTGGTCGGTCAGTTGTCCTCGTACCTGGCGCACGAGATCCGCAACCCCCTCAGCTCCATCAAGATGAACCTCCAACGGCTAGACCGGAGCGTTCGGACCGGGCACGTCCCCGCCGATTGTGCCGACGCCGTGGAGATCAGCCTGAAGGAGGTGGACCGGCTCGCCTCGTCCGTGACCAGCATCCTCCAGCTGGGCCGCTCCGACCAGGGGCCCAGCGAGGTCGTGAGCCTCCACGAGGTGATCGCTGAGGTCTCGGATCTGCTCCAGGGGGAGATGAAGCGCGCCAATGTAGAGCTGCAGGTCGAGCTGGACGCCGCCGCCGACCGGGTGGTCGCCGTCGCCGGGCAGATGAAGGGCGTGTTCGTGAACCTGATCATGAACGCCCTCGAGGCCCAGCCCGAGGGAGGGCTCGTCCGCATCCGCTCGGAGCTCCGGGCGTCGTCGACCCACGATCCCGTGGTGGCGGTCCGCGTGCGCGATCTGGGTTACGGTGTACCGTCCGGGGTCCGTGATCGGATCTTCGAGCCGTTCTTCACCACGAAGGGAACCGGGTCCGGCATCGGCCTCGCGGTCGTGGCGCGAACGCTCGGCGACCACGGCGGAGACATCCGGCTCGAGGACCTCCCCTTCGGCGAGGCCGGGGCCGAGTTCGTGATCACGCTACCGCTCGCGGCCGTCGGCGTCGATGCCGAGGCGGCGGCGGCCTCCCTCGACGCCCGCCGTTCGGCACGCTGGCGTGGATCTCGGGCACCGGACGCGGCGGATGACCCGTTCACCCCCGCCCCCCGGGTTCTCCCCGGAAGAGGCGCGGAGGTGCTGACCGCATGGTCAAAGGATCGGGGCCAGGTGCATTGAGCGCGTCGCGGCTTCTCCTCGTCGAGGACGACGACTCGCTCCGGCGCACGCTGCATGGACACCTGGCCAGCATCGGCTACCAGGTCCAGTCCGCGGAGACCGGCGAGGCGGCTCTGGAACGCGTGGATGGGTTCGACCCCGAGATCGTCATCACGGACGTTCAGATGCCCGGCATGTCGGGCTTCGAGCTGCTGGCGCGGCTCCGCGAAGCGCGCCCCGAGACGGACGTGATCGTCTTCACGGCCTACGCCAACGTCCAGGGCGCCATCGACGCCATCAAGGACGGCGCCTACGACTATCTGGTGAAGCCCGTCGATCTGGATCAGATCGAAGAGGTGTTGAATCGCTGCGTGGCCGATCGGGCCGCCCGGACGCCGGTCAAGCCACAGGTCGAAAGCGAGCTCGACCTGGCCGGCAGCAGGCTGGTGGGGCGGCACCCGAGCATGATGCACGTCTACAAGACGATCGGCGCCGTGTCGAAGAGCCGGGCGCCGGTGCTCATCCTGGGCGAGACGGGGACCGGCAAGGAGCTGGTGGCCCGCACCATCCACGAGAACTCCGCCGACGCCAGCGCCCCCTTCGTGGCGGTCAACTGCGCGGCGATCCCCGAGGGGCTGCTCGAGTCGGAGCTGTTCGGCCACGTCCGGGGCTCGTTCACCGGAGCGACGTCCGATCGCCGGGGTCGCTTCGAGCTGGCCCGGCGGGGCACGATCCTCCTGGACGAGGTGGGCGACACGACGCTCGCGTTCCAGGCCAAGCTCCTGCGCGTACTCCAGGAGAAGGAGTTCTACCCGGTCGGGAGCGAGGAGTCCCGACAGACGGAAGCCCGCGTCATGGCCGCCACGCACAAGCCCCTGGCCGACATGGTCGAGGACGGCTCCTTCCGCGAGGACCTCTACTTCCGCCTCCAGGTCATCGAGATCCGCGTGCCCCCGCTCAGGGAGCGCCGCTCCGACATACCCATGCTGGTCCGGAGCATCCTCGCCCGCGCGACCGCCGAAGTCGCACGGCCGATGCCCGCCATTCCCCACGACGTGATGATGGAGCTCATCAATCGGGAGTGGAGCGGGAACGTTCGCGAGCTCGAGAACGTGCTTATGCGGGCGCTGGTCATGTGCCGGGGGAGCTCGCTGACATTGGCCGACGTCGGCGGCGCGAGGGGGGCGGCAGCGCGCCCGTTCGCGGGCGGAGACGGCGACGAGGAGCTCGGAGAGCCCGCCGACCTGACGCTCGAGTCGATGGAGAAGCTCCATGTCCAGAGAGCGCTCCAGGCTACGGGGGGCAACAAGAGCGCCGCGGCGCGCCTGCTGAACGTTTCGCGGCCGAGGCTGGACCGGCTCATCGAACGGCACGACCTTTCGCACTGACCCGAACGACCGCTTCCCTACCGGGAAAGGCGACGCCGAAGTGATTCCCTACGAAGCCTACGATCGTCCGCAGCATCTGCTCCGCAGGCCGATCTCGGTCCTCCTGACGGGTGGGAGAACCCTGCACGGCGAGATCCACATCGCCGAAGGTCAGTCCCTGACCGGGTTCCTCGAGGCGAAGAAGCACTTCCTCAATGTCACGTCCGCCCGGTGGAGTGGAGATGGGGGGGGTTCGACCCTGCCCCACCTGAGCCTGCGCGTCTCCAACCTGGTGTGGGCCGAGCCTCTCGACGGGTCGCTGTACCTGACCTCCGCCGAGCGGGCTTCGGACGTGGGGCGCCGGGTGGAGCTGCACCTCCTGGGAGACCTGATCCTGGAGGTAACGTTGAACATCGCGGCCGAGCTGCGCATGTCCGACTACTTCGACTCCGGGCCGAACTTCATCCCGTTGCGCCAGGCCACGGTCCGGTCCACCGGCCGCACCATCGACCGCCTGGCCGTGAGCCACCGGGCTGTGCTGGCCATTCGGGAGCTGTAGCGGGTCGCCGAAGGCCGGAGGTCCCTGCTCCCAGATGGGAGAGCTGTGGCGTACGCGCCACGGATCACCGCCACCTCGGCATGGACCATTGCAGCGTCGGTGTGCACCCACGGACACCCTCGCATCGCTTCGTTACACGCTCTCGGCATGCCGCCAGCCTATGTCCCTGTAAGGCAGTCACTTACAAGTTTGGTGTGTTCCGGGCACGGATACTGTTCCTCTTACGTGCTGTCCCCCCCGGGGGTAAAACCGGCCGGAGTGCCGGTCGAAACCGAGAGGGCGAATCCAAGAAAGGACGTGTCCCTCCCAATCTCGGCCACCGGCCGAAGAGGAGCCTCACCATGCAGATGTTGCAGTCGTTCTGGACCGACGAGTCCGGACAGGGCCTGACCGAGTACGCGGCGATCATCGCGCTCGTCTCGATCGGCCTGATGCTCGTCCTCATCGCGTTCCGTAACGAGCTGGGCCGCATCTACAACACGATCGTGAGTGAGCTGCGCACGCAGACCGGTAGCATCAACCAGGTGCCGGTGACGCCGTAGCGGCGGACTCCGGTGCGTCGGGCCGCGCCGCTCGGCGCGGCCCGACGGCTGCCGGCTCCGGCGTCTCATCCGCACCGGCGATCTCCACGTCCTTCGGATCGGGCCACCCCAGCCTGCGAAGGAGCCCCCCCGAGATCGACCAGACCCACAGCGTCAGCAGGATCGATGCATAACCGTCGATGGCATAATGCCATCCGAGGTGAACGGATCCGATCTGGATGAGCAGAACGTAGACGATCATGAGCGCGCCGAGGGCGCGGTTCCAACCGTAGAAGCCGAGCGCCATGAGCACCACCATGGCCACGTGCATGCTCGGCATGGCGGAGATGCCCCCATACAGCTTCTCGGAGCCGGAGGCGAACGCCTCCCAGAGGATTTGTTGTCCGTCCCGCGCGCCGGTGCCACCGAGGTACACGAGAAGCGGAGCGAAGCGTTCGGTGTCTCCCGTGAACTCGGCGAAGTAGGCGGGGCCACCCGACGCCAACACGATGGCCCCGAGCGTGCCGCCCACCATCAGGATCGCGGTGAGGCTGACGAAGAACCGCGCGCGCAGACGGAGAGGGGCCCACGTCGCGAATGCGAGGATCGTCAGGATCAGCGTGAGGAACCAGGCCGTATACGCCAGATCGATCAGTCGGAAACCCCAGCTTCCGTTCGGTATCCACGCCGTGAGAGTCCACGGGTCGCGCCCCAGGTGCAACAGCCAGTCGATACCGGCGAGCGGTCCGTCCCATCGATAGCTGGTAAGCCGGGGAATGGCCTGCTTGAAGGCACCATAGACGTCGAACGCCAGGACCGTGCCGAGCACGAACCATGGGATGCCGAGCAGCCGCTCCGCGGTCCGCCTGCTCACGAGGTCCGCCTTCAACGCCACTCTGAGATCCGCGAAGCCTCGCGTGCGCACGACCCCGATCCACGCGGCTCGCCCGGCGACGTACGCGAGCATCAGGTCCGGGACGATGCGCAGTCCCAGCATGGTGGACAGGCTGGTGCCGATCGCGGGCCGGACATCCAGGAGGCGAGCGGCCGCGTAGTAGATGCCGAGGAGGGCCGCGAAGGAGGCATAGGCGCCGAGCGCCGGCCAAAGCCGAGCGACGTCGGAAGGCCGCTGACTCATCCGGTCGCGGTCCGTCGGGGTACTCGATGGGTCGTAGGGGGGCCGACCCCGGTTCTTTCGAGGCCGCTCACCTTGCGGGGGTCGGCCGTCGAGCGGCGTGGGAGACAGGTCGGCGGCCTCAACGGGCCGAGCCCCCGTGTCGAGGCAGGTGGCAGATCGGTGGCCGTGAAGGCACGGTTGGCATAAGCTAGGAATACAGATTAGGAGGCCGGGGCGACAGGGAGCAACATGCCCAAGGCGCTTATCACCGGGATTACCGGTCAGGATGGGTCTTATCTGGCCGAGCTGCTGCTCGAGAAGGCGTACGACGCGCATGGATTGACCCGACGCGCATCAACGTTCAACACCGACACCAGCCGGACGTACACGTGTATCTCCATTATGGTGATCTCTTGGACGCTGCCGTCCTTCGCCGGGTGTTGGAGCGGAGCGACCACCAGGAAGTGTACCATCTCGGTGAACAGTCCCACGTGGCGGCTTCCTTCGCCCAACCCCGGCACACGGCCGACGTCGCAGGTCTGGGCACGCTGAGGCTGTTGGAGGCTCTGAGGGACCACTCGCGCAGTGAAGGTCGTGAGGTCCGCTCTTATCAGGCCGGTATTGGACGGTGCGCCGTGAGCCGAGTTGCATTGTGACGGGCGCGCTCGCGGGGATCGGCAAGGCTACGACCGCGGGTGCTGGCGGCAGGCGGCTGGAAGGTCATCGGAGTGGATCGCCGACGTCGGGGTGTGGCTTCGCCGGGCGTGGACATCCACCTCGGAGACGTGGCCGCGCCGGAGGACTCAGAGCGGATCTTCCGAACGATCGGCGAGATCCACGGGCGCATCGACGCCCTCGTAAACAACGGCGCCGTCCAACCGGACAAGTCGCTCGTTGACACGACGCCGGACGAGTGGGACGAAGTGATGGCGAATAACGTCCGGTCGGTCTTTCTTTCGATCCGCGATTCCCTCCGCCACCCTGCAGAGCTCTTCATCCATCGTGAATGTCGCCTCGGTCCACGCGCTCGCCAGCTCTCCCAAACGTGTCCGCCTGTGCGACGAGCAAAGGAGCGGTGGTGGCGATGGCCAGGGCCCTCGCGGTGGAGCTTGCCGGGCGGGGCATCCGGGTGAACGCGGTCCTGCCGGGGGCGGCCGACACGCCGATGCTTCGGGCCGGGCCTCGGCGGGGGATCCGCAGCGACTTCTCGGATGAAGGCGCGTTGGCGGACCTGGCGGGCCGGCATCCGATGGGCCGTATCGGGATGCCCAACGAGGTCGTCGAGGTTATCGGGTTCCTTGCGGACTCCGGGAGGTCGGGATTCGTGACGGGGCAGTCGTTCGTGGTGGACGGGGGTGCGACCGCGAGGTTGAGGACCGAATGAGCGTCACTCAGCTCAGGACGTCCTCGAGGCGCGCCTTGGGAACGATCGGGCATCGCCCGCCCAGGGTGGCGTCGATGATCCGTCGGCCGTCAGCCTCGAGGGCGTCGCGCGAGCGCGTGAGCGATCTTCGATCGGACCAGGTCTGGGACCTGCCACCGGCTTCCCTCCGAGAAGTAGTCGGGGTGGAAATGATCCACATGCCGTTCCTCCTCCCGTGTCTCGGTCCGGTTCGGCCGGCCCTTGGCGCCGAAGGAGTGGTCCAGCCCCACGAGGACCACTTCACGAGAGCCAATGTGGTAGGCGAGCTGAAGCGCGACGAACGTGACGGTCCCCCCGCCGCACAGCGGAACCGAAGGGCTGATCGAGAAACGGTCCCGGAGGGTCAGGGCCAGGCGGATGAAGTGGAGGTCGGCATCCGGCTCCTCGAAGAGTCGGCGCTGGCTCCAGTTGAGGAACTTCGGCATGGTGAGCGCTGCGATCTGGTCCGCGAACTGCTGCAGAACAAGCTCGTTTACTGCCACATAGTAGTCGGGTTGGAAGCCGGTCTGGTCGAAGAGGAGGTGGATTCGATTCATGCCGAAGGTCGTCTCCCGTCGCAGAAGTCCGAAGTCGGTCCGGGCAAGGCTCGGGCCGTTGGCGAGGATCACGCACCGGTCGCCCGTATTGATTACCCGAAGTCGCGCGAGCGCATCCCGATGACCCTCCGCACCGCCCAGACCGCCCTGCCAAGCGAGAGCGTGCGGGATATCTCGAGGTCGGCGAGCGACGGCGGCGATGATGCGAGGGATCGTCAGCTCGTGGACTCGGAATCGCGTCCCATCTCCGGAGTTGTTAGCCGGTGGACCCGCTCACGTCGCCCACACGGGTATCGACGTCGATCTGAACAGTGCGCGTGATGGGGGCCTCGACACCAGTTCCGGGACTCGGCCGTCGGCCACTCCCCAGCATCGGGGGGACATGTCAACGACGCTGAGGTCACGGGTCCCCGGGGACGTTCGCCCTGTTCGCGCTCTGGGTTCACGTGCCCGTGACCGTGTGCTCCGCACGGGTCTGTTGGCCTGCTCCGATGCACTCGCGCTCGGAGTCGCGGCCATCGCTGCCTTCCTGCTCTGGGCATCGCCGGTGCGCCACCAGCCGGCCGCTGTCTACCTACCCTTTCTGGCAGGCGTCCCGGTCCTCGTACTCGGCTACGCGGCTGCCGGGCTCTACCCCGGGTTCGGCCTGGGTCCCGTGGAGCTGCTCCGACGATATTGGCTCGTGACGATCGTGGGATTCATCGGGGTCGCGGCCCTCACCTTCGTGCTGAAGCTGCCCGACATCTATTCGCGCGTCACGCTGTCGTTGACCTTTGTGTTCAGCCTCGTTCTCGTGCCCACGTTCCGACGGATCACGAGCCGTGTCGCGAGACGCAACTACGCCTGGTGGTCTGTGCCGGCGGTCCTTGTCGGCGACGGTCGGCGCACGGAGCTGGCCCGTCAACACACCGAGAGACATACCGCCAAGGAGTTCAGAGCGGTCGGCCTCCTGACGGAGTCCGACGTCGACACCGTCGGCGGTCTGCCGGTTCTTGGAACGCTCGAGGATGCACCGCGCGTTGCGGCCACGGGAGTGCGGGTGGCTTTCGCCGACATCGGTGTCCCGGACGCGGAAGCGAAGCTCGACCGGCTCCGGCTCGTGTTCCCACGGGTGATCATCCTACGCGATTTCGAGCATCTGCCGGTCGACGGCATCCAGCTCAGGAATCTCGGGGGCGTGCTCGGCCTGGAGTACGGCAACAACCTCCTGCAGCCCAGGGCGCGATGGCTGAAGCGCCTGGTGGACGTCGTGGGGGGAGGGCTTGCGCTCCTTCTGTGCCTGCCCATCATCGCCTTGGCGGTCATCGCGGTGAAGGTCTCGAGCCGAGGCCCCGCCCTCTATTGGCAGGTGCGAGAGGGCCGGCGAGGGCGTGAGATCCGCGTGCCGAAGGTCCGGACCATGGTCCTCGATGCCGAGTCCAGAATGGCCCGCCTGCTCGAGCAGGACGCCGACCTCCGGGCGCAGTGGAACGATGGGTTCAAGCTCCGGGACGACCCCCGCATCGTCCCGGTCGTGGGACGCTTGCTACGACGATTCAGCATCGACGAGCTGCCGCAGCTCTGGAGCGTCGTCAAGGGCGACATGAGCCTGGTGGGACCGCGCCCCTTCCCGGAGTATCATCTGGACGCCCTGGGCGCACACGCGCGGAGCCTGAGGGCCGAGGTGCGACCAGGCCTGACCGGCCTTTGGCAGATCAGGGCGCGGGGGAAGCCCGATATCGCGGCGCAGGAGAGCTACGACACCTTCTACATCCGGAACTGGTCCGTCTGGCTCGATCTCTACATTCTGGCTCACACGGTATCGGCGGTGCTCTACGGCCGGGGCGCCTACTAGGGAAGCTCTGCACACGTAGGGTACCCCGCGCGACCACCGCTTCCCGGCGGTGCCCGGGCTTTCGCTGGTCAGGGGAGGAACGACGATGAGTCGTAGCAGCGCTACGGCGAGAAGGAGAGACCATGCATCACCGGCGAAACCCCATGCGCCCATCTCCACGGGGGACCTGATCGTGCGTGATCGTGGGTTGGGGCGGCACGGCCCCGTCTCCTTCGTTGGGGCTCCTCGACGTAGCTACGGCTGTGCGTTCGCCTCGCACGCTCGGCGGTCTCGCTGCGCTCGGCTCGTCGCCCCGCCTGGGATGCGGGGCCGTGGCGCTTCCAACGCCCGGTGCCGTACCAGTGCAGAGCTTCCCTAGGCAGGAGATCGATGCCTCACGACCCTGACAGGATCCGACCGGGGCGCGTGGCACTCGTCGCCTTCCTCGTGGTCATCGCGCTGGTGCACGGGAGGGCGCTCTTCACGGAGAACGTGAACTGGGACGAGTTCGCGCTCCTCCAGCGCGCCGAGATCGCCGCGAGAACCGGTGTGATCAGTGGGGGTGGGCGACCCGGGCTCGGCACGCTGATCCTGCTGCCCTTCGCCCACGCGTGCGCCAACGCGGCCCGATCGATCATCCACGCGCGGGTGTTGTGGCTCGTCTTCGTCCTGGGAGGCGCGGCGGCCTTCGTCCTGTTGCTCCGTGCCATGCTCCCGGTGGATCGCCATCGGTGGTCCGGGACGGCGACGGGACTTTCGCTGTGGGTTCTCGCGCCCGACTTCCTGCAGCACTCGATTCAGGTCCGAACCGATCAACCGGCCATCTTCTTCGGCCTTTGGGGCGGGGTGTGCCTGGTGGCTTCCAGGAAACGGCTCCCGTTCGCGGCCCTGTCCGGTGTGCTCTTCGGCGTGGGGTTCCTGTTCTCCCAGAAGCTCGTGTATGTCGCGGCCCTGGCCGTGCTGATCGCCACCATCGCGGAAATCCGGGCACGGGACCTTCACGTGGCAAGGGAGCTGTGGCGCGCGGGGCTGTCACTCCTTGCGTTTGCCGTCTCGCTCGCAAGTTACTGGGCGCTCCTGTCCTTCGCGGCCGAAGCGCCCACTCTGGTCCCGTTGGAGGGCGCGCTGAACGCATTCGCGTACTACCGCGAGTTCTACGGCTGGAACTTCTTCCTGGACATGGTGCCCACCGTCCTGCCACAGACTGCGACCCTTGCCGCGCTCGTGGCCCTGACCGCCGCCTGGGCCGCGGGCGCGCGTCCCGGGAACGGATCGCAGATCCTGGCCGCCTGGGGCGTTGCGCTGCTCGGCGTCGCGGTGGCCCTCTTTCACGCCGGGCGTTTCCCCTACTTCTACATGGTTCTGGGCCTGTTTCCCGCCGTCGTGGGGGCGCTCCTGGTCGGGCCCTTCCTGGAGGTGGTGCGCACCCGATGGGTGCGCGTCGCGCTGATCACCCCGTTCGGCGCGGTGCTGTTCATGTTCGCTGCAGCGCAATCGGCGGCTTCCACCGCGGACACCGTGTCCCACCAGGTGGCCAGCATCGACTTCGTCAATCGCAACTTCACCGCTGGTCACAGGGGCTTCGACGGTCTGGGCGTTTTCGCGTGCCGTCATGATCCGGAACCGTTCCCCGTCAGGTTCCGGCAGCACCTCGAAGCCGCCCGGGAGCCGGACGGAGGCACCTCTCTGGGGCGCGACCTGGTCGAGAAGTTCCGCACTCGCCCGGTGACGTTCATGATTCCTCCCGACCTACGCTATCCGGATCTGCTCCACGAGTATTGGCAGCCGCGATACCTGCAGTACTGGGAGTCGATCTGGGTTCCGGGGCGGATGGTGGGGGCGAGCGGCGAATCGACCCTGACCTTCGACGCGCCGGCCACCGGGATCTATCGATGGGAGACGGCCGAACCCTCGGCACGGTCCCTTTCGGTGGACGGCCGCGTCGTCGCACCGGCGGACACGATCACCCTGCACCAGGGTCGGCACGAGGTCACCGTCTCGGGCCCGGTGTCCGGACGGATCGTCTGGTCGCTGGGCGAGGCGGGCAGGCCGGCATCCCGGCTCTTCTTCCGCATGTATTGAGCCCTGCCCTGGGCCGGATCGCCTGCGGTTGCGGCGCGTCCACATGGCGCCCACCCCGAATCCGTCACGGGTTTCCCGCCGACTGTGGTACGCGCACAACACCGCCCCCGACACCTGCCACGAACCGTTCCAGACCCCCATCCCCCGCCCGGCCGGCATGCATCGCCCCGTTACAGCCCAGGCCTCCCATGGATTCCTTATATCGTTGCCGTACCATCATTTACGGAATCCAACGCCGCGCGGCACGGAACCTGATCCTAACGCCCGCGTTCTCAGGCCCCGCCCCCCGGGGCACCCCATCCGGCCGGTAGGGCCGGGCGAATCGAGGGAGGCTGTCCAGCGGCGGCTCTCCCGAACTCGGCCAGCGGCCGAAGGAGCTTCAAAATGCAGCTGTTCAAGTCGTTCTGGACCGACGAGTCCGGACAGGGCCTC
>QJYK01000247.1 GCA_003248075.1 Gemmatimonadota bacterium
GCGGGAGCTGGTCCGGTTGGCGGTGCCGGTCGCAGTCGTGCAGCTCGCGATGATGTCGATGGGGACCGTCGACACGATCATGGTCGGCCGTGTCTCCGCAGCGGATCTCGCCGCCGTCGCCCTGGGGAACCTCTACTTCTTCGGAGTGGCGGTTTTCGGAATGGGTGTGCTCTTCGTCCTGGACCCGGTCATCGCGCAGGCGGTCGGGGCCGGGGACGCGGAAGGGGTGGCGCGGGGCGTCCAGCGGGGCGGCGTGCTCTCGGTCGGGCTCACGATCGTGGCGACCCTCCTGTTGGTCCCGGCGGGGGGAGTCCTCCGAATCCTCCGGCAGCCCGACGACGTGGTGCCGGTGGCCGCGGGGTACGCGCTGGCGTCGATCCTCGGTGTCCTCCCCTTCTACCTCTTCGTGGTGCTCCGCCAGAGCCTGCAGGCGATGGGACGGGTCGGCCCGATCCTGATCACGGTGCTGCTCGCGAACCTCGTGAACGTCGGTCTGAACTGGATCCTCATCTTCGGCCACCTCGGAGCGCCGCCCCTCGGGGCGGTAGGCTCCGGGTGGGCCACGAGCCTGAGCCGTTGGTTCATGGCGCTCGCGTTGCTCGGCTTGTCGTGGCCGCTCCTGCGGGGTCTGGTGGCTCCATTCCGCCGTGAGGTGCTGTCGCCCGCGCCGCTGCGACGGCTCCTGCGCGTCGGAGCTCCGATCGGTGTTCAGCAGCTCCTCGAGTTCGGGGTTTTCGGCGCAGCCGGTCTTCTGATGGGGCTTATGGGAACGGTGGCCATGGCCAGCCACCAGGTGGCGCTGAACCTGTCGGCGCTCGCATTCATGATCCCGGTGGGCGTGGCGCAGGCCTCCGCGGCGCTCGTGGGTCAGGCCGTCGGGCGTGAGGATCCCGCGGGCGCGCGCCGCGCGGCGGGGGCCGGGCTCGTCGTCGGCAGCGGGATCATGGGCTGCTCGGCCGTGGTCTTCCTCACGCAGGCCCCGCTGCTGGCCCGCGCCTATACCGACGCGGTACCGGTCCTCGCCGTCGCGACGACCCTGATTCCGATCGCGGGCATCTTCCAGGTGTTCGACGGCATCCAGGTGGTCGCCGCCGGCGTGCTTCGGGGCGTGGGAGACACCCGGGTGCCCATGCTCGTCAACCTGGTGGGCTTCTGGATCGTGGGCTTGCCCGTGAGCGCGCTGCTGGGTTTCCGCACGGAGCTCGGCCCGTCCGGGATCTGGTGGGGGCTCGCCGCCGGGATCGGCGCGGTGGCGGTGCTCCTGCTCGGGCGGGTGCGCGCGCGCTTCGGGCTGGACCTGCGACGCCTGATCGTCGACGAGCACCCCAGCGTCGGCACCGGGGGGTCTTAGTCGCCCTCGGCGACCTTCGTGGGAGTCTCCTGGCCGCCCTCGGGGTCCCGCGCGTCCTCGGTGTCGACGCCCAGGTCGCCCAGCGCCCTGACCAGCTCGGCGGGGTCACGCACCCGGAGCAGGTACCCGATTCCCTGCCGTGGCTCGAGGTGGACCGCGGGACGGGTCAGTCCCAGCGTCATGGGCAGAGTCCGCAAGGGGGGTGGGGCGCGGAGAAGATCGGAAAACCGGACCAGACGCACTCGGCGGATCGCATGAGGCGGCAGCAACCGCGAGCGGTACGCCAGGTGCTTCACCCGCACGTGATCTTCGAAGACCAGCAGCTTTCTCGGGGGGAGCGACAGGAAGCCGACCGCCAGGACCAACGCCCCCGATATCGCGACACCCCACATCGCGAGATGGAGCGGGTAGGAGTCCACGGACATGACCCACGCATACGCGAGCCGATCAGCCGCCGCGGTGATTCCGAGCGAGACCGTGACGGCCACGGCCACGCAAACGGAGCCGAGCGTGGCCCACACCGGTAACGTCGCTCGAAGCCGTGCCACGTAGCGGATCGAGCGCATGTGCACGGGGGTCACCAGAGCGCGTCGCGTCAGACGCAGGGTCAGCAGCGCGAGCGCGAGGGCCGCAGCCGCCAGGAGGGCCTGGGGCAGCGGATGGGGACGGATCACCGACACCACCTCTCGGGACGGGTCCGTCAGCGCACGAGCCTCGTCGGCGAGCTCCGGGATCTCGAGCGCCGCGAACCGCGCCGGGAGGTCCGGAAAGGTCTGGTGCATGCCCGGCCGATAAAACGACCGATACGCCCAGAACACGAGGTCCTGTGCCTCCCGGTTCTCGGCGACCAGGCGCTCCACGACGGCGTTCCTGTCCTGGGCGAACCGCTCCGGTGGCGTGCTCCCGTCGCGCAGCTGGTCGAGCTCCTCCTCGATCACGTCCCGGGCGAGGTCGAAGCGCTCGGGGTCCACCGGGGCGTCGAGGCTCAGGTATGCGGCCGGGCCCCGCTGGACGACCGAGGCACCTACGCCGTAGACGGCCTTCGTCTCTCCGAACCGGAGCCTCGCCGTGAGCCGCCGGTCCAGGTACCGGGCCAGGAAGAGCAGGCGCACGTGACGGTCCGCGTCCAGCTCGTAGACCTTGAAGATCCGGTGGTACAGCACGTTCGGGCGCACCGTCCACGCCACCGTCCGATCGGGCCTGCCGGGGTCCTTCGGGACGGTATAGGTGGGTGGCGCCGGGCGTCGGCGGAGTCCCCCGAAGGCGCTCCGCGCCGCGGCGAACACGCTGTCGGCGGGCACGTCACCCACCACCATGAGGGTCATCGCCTCGGGGACGTAGTACCGCTCGTAGAACGCTCTCAGGTCCTCGGGCGTGATTGCCTGGAGGCTCGCCCAGCGGTCGTAGTCCCGCCCGGAGCGCGTCTCGAGCCCGAACTCCCTGAGCCAGAACTCGGGGCGCTGGATCCAGCGAGGCGTGAGCCAGTCGCCGATGCGCTCCGGGAGCTGCCGGGGTCGGGCTCCGATCTCGAGGGCGACGGGCAGGCGGTTCCGCTCCACGAGCGACGGATCCATGGCGTGTGGCTCCACGATGCGCCCGAGCCACCCCACACCGAAGAGCCCGTGCTCGGCGGGGGTGGTGACGTAGTAGAACGTATGGTCGGACGCGGTGAACCCGTTGCGCGAACCTCCGCGGGACTCGACCTCATCCTTGATCCGCTCCTCGGATTCGCCCCGGTGGTCGCTGAACAGCATGTGCTCGAGGAAGTGGGCTGTCTCCTCCTTGCCGACCGGGTCCTGGTCGGAGCCATACGGGACGACGAGGCCCACCGAAACGTCCGGGGCGCCCGGGAGCGCCCGGATCCAGACCCTGAGGCCGTTGGACAGCACCTCGTGCCGGAAGCCGGCGAAGGGATCTCCGGCGGCGGATTGGGCCGCGCACGGGAGCGCGATCAGGAGCGACAAGAGCGATAGGCGTGCCATGGAGGCTGGACGGTAGACCGGCCGGCCGGGGTCGTCCACCCCGTTGCCTGGCGCGCAGCGAGCGCCGACCTTCCGGCTCCCCCGCCCGAGACGGACGACTCACGGACGACTCGATGATGTCAGGCACACCCCGGAACCCGTCCAGCGGGACGCACGGCGCTGGTTCGCCGGGACCGACCCGGGGGCCACGGTGACCCATCCCCGGGAGTGCCACCTGGAGGTCGTCCGCACCGCACGCTATTGGATGCTGGGCGACCCCGCCTCGGCGAAGGAGGTCTGGTTCGTCCTGCACGGGTACGGCCAGCTCGCGCGACGGTTCCTCCGCCGTTTCGACCCCATCGCGTCGGCGACCCGCTGCATCGTCGCGCCGGAGGCGCTGTCCCGCTTCTACGTGGGGGGCGGCAAGGGTCGACACGGGTCCGGGTCCCTCGTGGGCGCGACCTGGATGACCCGCGAGGATCGGGGCAGCGAAATCGAGGACTACGTAGGTTACCTCGACCGGGTGGCCGACCGCGTGCTGGGATCGGTGCGAGGCCCGGACGTGACGGTCCTGGGCTTTTCGCAGGGGGTCGCCACGGCGTCGCGGTGGACCGTGATGGGGTCGCTCCGTCCCTCGCGTCTCGTCCTCTGGGGGGACTTCCTCCCGCCCGATCTCGATCTGGACCGCGCGCGGGGGGCCTGGCGTGAAACGGCGGTGGTCCTCGTCCGGGGCGCGGTCGACGCCACCCTCGCGGATCCGGAGCTCGAGCGGGCCGAGCTCGCCCGCGTCGCGTCCGCGGGACTCGAGGTGAGACGGGTCTCCTACCCCGGCGGACACGCTCTGGACGCCGGGACGCTGCGCATGCTGACGGAGGGAGCCTCGGAAGGCTGACGCGGTGCGTTCAGTCGGCCTCGCCGGCGAAAGACACGTAGCTCCCGGTGAGCAACGCCCGCTCGAGGCCGCCCTCGTCGATGCGCGCCTGCAAGCGGAGGCGCCCGCGCCCACGTCGCTCGATCGTCGCCAGAAACCGTTCCCAGGCGCCGGATTCCGGCGCGGCCGCGACGGCCCGGAAGGGACCGTGAACCGGCGAAAGAAACCGGGCCTCGCTCGTCTGGATCACGGAGCGGGCGCGGATCCCTTCGGAACGGAGGCGAAGATGGAGAAGCGTCCAGCCTGCCAGGATTCCAAGGGCCGCGACGCTCCCGCCGAAGGCGGTGAACTGGTGATTGAGGTTCGGCTCGAGGGGGACTGTCAGGGCCACCCGGTCGGGAGACGCCTCCCTCACGCGCACGCCCAGGGCCACGGAGATGGGAATATGGCGGTGGAGGTACGCCTCCAGCTCGGCCCGCCGCATCAGAAGCTGCCCACGAACGAGATCTCGGGAACGAGCTCGTAGCCGGTGTTGCGGGCGACCGTATCGCGGGCCAGGTCGATCAGCTCGAGGACGTCGGCGGCCGTCGCACCACCCCGGTTCACGATGATGTTGGCGTGCCGCTCGAAGATGGCGGCCCCCCCTCGGACCGCGCCCTTGAGGCCGCACTGGTCGATCAGGCGTCCGGCACCGATCCCTTCGATCTTCTGGAAGACCGAGCCCACCGACGGCAGCGTGCTCAGATCCGGGTGGCGTTCCGTGCGCCAGTCGAGGTTCTCCCGCATGACGGTCCTGAGCTGCGCGACCGGATGAGGCGTGAGCCGGAACGTCGCCCGGAGCACCACGTCGCCGCGGTGGTGGAGCACCGAATCGTCGTATCCGAAGGCGAAGTACTCCACCGGGACGGTCTTTCGCTCCCCCTCCTCGGTGAGGATCTCCGCAGACTCGAGCACCTCCTCGATGAACATGGTCCTGGCGCGCTCGGGCGCCGGGGACAGGAAATGCAGGTTCTGCCAGAGCGCGCCCCCGACCGTACTGGGGATGCCGACGAAGTGGTGAAGCCCGCCCAGACCACGGGACACCGTCGCCTCGATCAGGTCCGGCCAGGTCAGGACGCCGGCGCCGGCGCGCGCCGTATCGTCCGCGCCGACGTCGATCCCACCGACCTCGGACCGAATGACGAGCCCACGGAACCCCCGGTCCGCGACCAGGATGTTTGCCCCCCTACCCAGGAGGAAATAGGGCACGCCCAGCCCACGCGCAGCCTGGATGGCGGTGGCCAGCTCGTCCGGGGTCCGAGCGCGGTAGAGCAGGTCGGCCGGACCCCCGATGCGGAAGGTGGTGAGGGGCGCCAGAGGCACGGAGCGCTCCAGTCGGGCCGGATCGAGATGCGCAGAGAGGCGCTGCGCGAGAGCTTCCTGGGACTGGGGCATGGGGCGGATCGAAGGCGGCGCGGGCGAGCGGTCGGAAGAACATACCCCGGGCGCGACGGGCGCGGTACGGGGTCTCGTGGCGTGGCCGACGGGAGGGAGCCTATGTTGCGCGGACCACGACCGAGGGGTGGGTCCGAGCGCCGGGGGGCCGGGGCGAGGGCACCCCGTGCGTTGGAGGCCCCGTGAGCACCGCATTCGCCGACGACTTCGCCCGCATCCTCGGGAGGGACCTGGACGCGCTCGCGGGTCAGGTCGGCAGCTACCCGGACGACGAGAGCCTGTGGCGCACCGGGGGCACCACCCGCAACTCGGCCGGGACCCTCGCCGTCCACCTCGTGGGAAACCTCGAGCACTTCGTGGGCGCCGTGTTGGGCGGCAACGGATACGTCCGGAATCGAGAGCGCGAGTTCGCGGAGCGGGATGTGCCACGGGCCGAGATCCTCCGGCGCATCGCACACTGCCAGGAGGCCGTGTTGTCCACGCTGGCTGGGATCACCGACGCCGAGCTCGGGCGACCCTTTCCGGGAAGGACGCCCCCCGCACTCGAGGGCGCTTCGACACACCTGTTCCTTCTCCACCTCACGGGGCACCTCTCCTGGCACCTCGGACAGGTGGACTACCATCGGCGTCTGCTCATCGAGGGCACCCAGCCGGCGCGTTGACGTCCGCGTCGCACCCTTCCAGCTTTCGCTACTATGTCGGCCGTAGACGAGGTGTGGCCGTGACCGAGCTGGCGTTCACGGACCGAGAGCTCGACGTGATGGGTGTTCTCTGGGAGCGAGGACCTTCCACGGTGGCCGAGGTGCGGGAACGCCTCGCCGATCCCCTGGCCTACACGACCGTCCTCACGATCCTCCGGACGCTGGAGGACAAGGGGCACGTCGGGCACGCGGAGGAGGGCAGGGCCTACCGCTACCACGCCCGGGTGGAGCGCTCGGAGGCCCAGCGTAGCGCCATATCGCGCGTGAAACGGAAGCTCTTCTCGGGATCTGCGGAGCTTCTCATGAGTCAGCTCGTTTCCGACCGGGGCCTTTCCTCGGCAGAGCTGGAGCGGATCCGGTCTCTCCTGGAAGACCGCATCGAGGGGGACGAAGAGTAGCGCCCCGCCCCGGGGCTCCTCCGTCCAAAACCTTTCCCGAGCGATTCCGTAGGGAGTGGCGACCTGGCGTGCCGGGTGTTCGGGAATGGGACGGTCCTTCCCAAAGCCGCACGGCGTCGCGGGGGCAGGCTTCCCGGGCCGAGCCGCGTAAGGCCATGGATGGTTTGCGCTTGCGTCGGCAGCACGATGTTGGCACGACCCTTTCATTGACGATCGTCGCCACGGAACAGTGCCCGGCCGGAGGGATGTGTGGTGTGGAGAGGACGGGTCGGTGATCAGCCCGCCGGCTCCGGTCGGGGCTCGTTCCTGGCGACAGGGACTCGGAGACACACGCGATGCGGGTGAGGTTCGGCGTGAAGAGCATGTGGATGAGGATGCGGCGGAGGATCAGGACCAAGATCGAGGTTTCGGCGGGCACGGTTCCGCACGCCGTCCTCCTGGCGTTGGTGCTGTTGTCCTTCATGGTGACCTCCCTTCTGGGGCAAGCGTCGCCCCAACGGCTGACCCTCGATGAGGCGATCCGGCTCGCAAGGGACAACAACCCGACCTTCCGTAGCGTGGCCAACGACCGGGCGGCAGCGGATTGGCAGCTACGCGAGGCCGTTTCGGCGTTCCTGCCGACTGCGAACGCGAGCTCGAGCATGACCTGGCAGGAGGGGGGCGCTCAGCGATTCGGTACCGTCGACCTCGGCGTCGCCGGCACCGACTGGTATCAGTCCTACTACAGCCTGAGCGCCACCTGGCAGCTCAGCGGCAATACGATCTTCGGCATCCCCGCGGCGCGTGCGAACCAGAAGGCGACGGACGCGCGCATCACTGCGGCGGAGTTCAACCTCGAGTCCACCGTCGCCCTCCAATACATGGCCGTGCTGCGCGGGCAGGACGGCGTCGACGTGGCCCAGCGGCAGCTCGACCGCGCCAACCAGAACCTTCGCATCGTGCGTACCCGCCTGGCCAGCGGGGCGGCGGCGGGCACGGACGGCAAGCAGGCGGAGGTCGATCTCGGCCGTGCCGAGGTTGGGGTCATCCAGGCCCAGCGTCAGCTGCGCGAGGCGCGTGCGCTCCTCGCCGAGCAGGTCGGTGTGCCGCTGGACGAGAACGTCGAGCTCGAGGCCGAAACCGAGGTCTTCGAGCCCACGTGGGACCGGGAGGGGCTCATCTCGGAGGCGCTCGAGTCGCATCCGTCGCTGCGGTCGTTCGTGGCGACCGAGCGGGCCGCGAGCGCGGCTGCGAAGCAGGCGGCGAGCGCCTACTTCCCGACCATCACGCTCAGCACCTCGCTCCAGGGCACCACGCAGCAAGCCACGAATGAGCAGTACCTGATCAATCAGGCGGAGTCGTCGCTTCAGAACAGCTTCAACAACTGTGAGTTCCAGAACGCGCTCCTGCAGGGTGTCCCGTCGTTGCCGGGGTCCCCGCGCGACTGCTCCCAGTACACGTTCTCGGACCAGATGCGCCAGCAGATCCTCGCCGAAAACAACGTCTTTCCGTTCAACTACACGAAGCTGCCCCTGTTCGTGAGGTTCCAGGTGTCGATTCCGATCTTCACCGGCTTCTCGCGCCAGCGGCAGGTCTCCCAGGCCTACAACCAGGCCGAGGACGCCGAGTTCAACCGCAAGGCGGAAGAGCTCCGGCTGCGCACTGCGGTCACCCAGGCGTTCGACAACCTGCGCTACGCGCTCGGTGCGACGGGCCTGCTCGAGCTCCTCGACGCCCAGACCGCGCTATCGACGGCCGACCAGGCCTACTTGAACGCCCTCTACGACTTCCACTGGAACCTGATCCGCCTGGAGGCCTCGGTGGGTCGGTCGTTGCGCCCCGAGTGATCGGGTAGGCGACCACAAGGGACCCCGAGCGAAATACCGAGGAGATTGACGTGGATATCATTCGCGACACCAAGCCGCAAAAGAAGAAGAAGCGGGTCATCTGGACCGGCGTGGTGCTCGGCGGGCTCGCCGTGATCACGGTGGCGATCCAGTCCCTTCCGTCGGCAGCGCCGAGCGTCGAGGGCGCCACGGTGTGGCGGGACACCGTCGAGCAGGGGACCATGATCCGCCAGGTCCGCGGCCCGGGCACGCTCGTGCCTGAGCAGATGCGGTGGATCACGGCCGTGACGGCCGGCCGCATCGAGCAGATCCTCTCGCTCCCGGGCACCGAGGTGCAACAGGGCTCGCTCATCATGCGCATGAGCAACCCCGACGTCGACATGCAGCTCCTCCAGGCCCAACAGCAGCTGTCCCAGGCGCAGGCCGGGCTGGCCCAGCTGCGCACCAGCCTCCAGACCAGTGAGCTCACGCAGAGGGGGACGGTGGCCACGGTCCGGACCCAGTATCTCGACGCGAAACGGGTCTACGAGACCAACCAGCGACTCTTCGACGAGAACCCCGACCTGGTCGCGCGCGCCGACCTCGATCGCTCCAAGGAGTCGATGGAGGAGCTGCAGACGCGCCTCCAGATCGAGGAGGACCGCCTGAAGGTGATGGAGGGCACGTCGCAGGAGCAGATCGATGCCCAGAGGCGCCAGATCGACCGCCTGTCGGACCTCGTGCAGTTCAACCAGGACCGCCTGCAGTCGATGCAGGTCACGGTGCCGGTGGCCGGCGTGCTCGCGCCGCTCGACATCCCGCTGCAGGAAGGGCAGTGGGTCCAGTCCGGCCAGCAGCTCTCTCGCGTGGTCGTCCCGGGCCGGCTGAAGGCCGAGATCCGCATCCCGCAGACGCAGGCCCAGGACATCGTGGTCGGCCAGATCGCGCTCATCGACACGCGCACGGACACGATCCAGGGGCAGGTGACCCGAATCGACCCTGCAGTCCGGAACGGGACGGTCACGATCGACGTGAGCCTACCACCCGATCTCCCGCCCTCGGCCAGGCCGGACCTGAGCGTCGACGGCAACGTCATCATCGAGCGTCTCGACGATGTGATCTACGTGGGTCGGCCGACCTTCGGCCAGGCGAACTCGCGCGTGAGCATCTTCAAGATCACGTCCGACGGCCAGTACGCCGACAGGGTGACGATCCAGTTGGGTGCGAGCTCGGTCAACGAGATCGAGGTGAGGGACGGGCTGCAGCCCGGTGATGTGGTCATCCTCTCGGACATGTCCCAATGGGACGGGTTCGATCGGGTGAAGCTCAAGAACTGACGAAGTGGGCGTCCGGAGGGCCGCCCCCGCGGGGAAGAGGACGGGACGTGGGGTGAAGGGGGCGGTCTCCGGGATGCCTGGGCCTGACTCAACATTCGGAAAGAAGAGGACGAAATGGCGGGAGACCACGCGCTGATCAAGCTGGACGGGCTGAGCAAGGTGTTCTACACGGAGGAAGTGGAGACGCACGCGCTGTCGAACATCACGCTGGAGATCCAGACGGGAGAGTTCGTGTCGATCGCGGGTCCGTCGGGGTGC
>QJYK01000269.1 GCA_003248075.1 Gemmatimonadota bacterium
TCATCGCCACCTCTCGCATGACGCCCCCACCCTCGGCCGTGGCGTTGATCCCCAGCTCGTCCGCCGCCTGGAGCATCCACTGGATCTGTCGCCGCTGCGGCTGCAGGTACTGCTTGATCGAGAACGAGCCGCGATCCACGTACCGCTTCACTCCGGCGAGGGCATCCTCGTAGCGGTCGATCTTCACGGCGCCGGAGGTCTGCGACGGCCCGGTCATGAAGATCCGGGGGCCCAGCATCCGGCCGGCCGCGATCAGCTCACGGTAGTGGAACTGGTCCGTCGAGGCGTTGACGTCGCGGGACATGGTCACGCCGAACGCCAGGTTGACCAGTGGCTCCGGAGCGATGTCGACGAGCACGTCCCGAGGCATACCCCGGATGTGCGCGTGTGCGTCGATGAGGCCCGGGATGATGGTCCGGCCCGCCACGTCGATGACGCGCGCGCCCTGGGGCACCTGCACCGAGGTCGACGGTCCGATGGCGCTGATCCGGTTTCCGGTCACCACGATCGTCGCGTCCCGGAGCACCTCGTCGCCGCGCATGGTCACGACGGTTGCACCCCTCAGCGCCACCGAGCCCTGCGGGATCGGCGTGGGGACCACCAGTCGGATCCGGACGGCCTGGGCCTGCTGGTCCAGGTCCTCCTGCGCGGCGTCGGGCCCGAACACGTCGTCCAGCTGGAGGCGGGAGAAGACGTTCGCGAACACCCAGCTGAGACCGGATCCGTCGGATCGCCACTTCAGGTCCTGCCCGCCGTCGCGCGTCACCCGCTGGAGCGGGCCCGGGCCCGAGCGCTCGCTCAGCGTCACCGTCTCCAGGGTCGGCGGCAACGCGGCCACGTACACCTCCTCACGGAGCGTGAAGGCGAGCCACCGACCGTCGGGAGAGGGCACCATCTCGTCCGCTCCTTCTACCTTCGCGACCTCGCGGCGCTCGGTGCCGTCCAGGCGTACCGAGACGAGCGTGCCGTCCTCTGCGAACGTGATCCGCGACCCATCTGCGGTGAAGGTGAGCACGTTGTCCGAGGGTGCCGACACCACGGACTGCGGCGGGCCGCCCGTGCTGGGCACCCACTCGATGAACCCCCGTGTGTTCGAGTTCCGGTCGTGGGTGGCCGCCGGATCCTCCCGGACATAGACGATCTTGGAGCCGTCCGGCGACCAGGCGGGGTTCGCGTAGTAACCCGCGTGCGTGCTAAGGCGCTGTGGCTGTCCGCCCCGGAGGGAAGCGCGCCACAGATGCCCGCCCTCGGCCGCGTCCCAGCTCACGAACGCGACGCTGGACCCGTCCGGCGAGAACGTCGGCTGATACTGGCCGCCGCCGCCCTGGATGAGCGGCCGCGGCCGCCCGTCGGGGAGCGCCATGATCCACACCTGATTGAGCGAGCCGAAGACCAGAGTCGATCCGTCCGGGCTCATCTGGCCGTAGCGGACGTTTCGCACGACGAGGGAATCGTCCCGGAACGGCATCTCGTGGTAGACCCTGGGCCCCAGTCGCTGCTCGACCTGCGCGGTGAACGGGATCCTGCGCACCTGCTTCGTCGCGACGTCCACCTCGTGGAAGGTGCCGTCCCTCACGAACACCACCGCGCTGCCATCCGGCGTGAACGTGAAGCGGGTGCGCTGGTTCAAGGGCTCTCGGTCGATGGGGAACGCGAGCCAGTCGTCTTCGTCGGTCACGAGGTCGTGGAGCCGGAGCCCGGCCATCGCGTCGATGTCGGCCACGTAGACCATGCGCGCGCCGTCCGGCGAGATGGCGGGACGGGCCGCGCCTGAGGGCGTCATCGTGAGCGCCGCGACGTCTCCCGTGTGGCGGTCGAGCCGCATGATCTGTGCGGGCTCGGGCAGACTGTTTCCGCGAAGCGACGTCGCCTCACCGCCCTCCGACCCGCGGAAGTACACGTACCTCCCGTTGGGACCCCACCGGAACCCGAGGCCCCGAGCGTCCGCGTCCAGCTCCATCCCCTTGCCGCCGCTCAGATGGATGAGCCAGGGCTGGCGTCCTGCGTTGGGGCTGCCCGCTTCGTTCCGCCGGACCAGCACGTACGCCCCGTCCGGTGACCACTCCGGATCGTCGAAGTGGAAGTCGCCGCGCTCCCTGGTGACGGGCCTCGGGTTCGAGCCGTCCGCGTCGACCATCCACAGGTTCTCGTTCCCGCTGCGGTCGCTCACGAACAGGATGTGCATCCCGTCGGGCGAGAAGACCGGCTGCAGGTCGAGCGCCGGTCCGTCGGTCAGCCGGGTGGCACGTCCGCCGCTGCGCGGGACCGTGTAGAGATCCCCAAGCAGGTCGAACAGGATCGTCCCGCCGTCGGGCGAGACGTCCACGTTCATCTGCGTGCCCTGGTCCGTCTCGAACGAGATCGTGCGGGTGGTCGTGATACAGAGGCTATCGCACCCGCCCGTCTCGGGCCCGGCCCGACCCTGCGCGACCACCCCCGGCACGGCCGAAACCACGAGAAGAGCGGCGATCACTGCGGGACGTGAGCGGATCATGGCGGTCTCCTGCGGGGTCGATGGGCGGATCGCGTCGAAAGTAGGAGGGTGTGGGACGGCTGGCACGG
>QJYK01000053.1 GCA_003248075.1 Gemmatimonadota bacterium
CGCTGGATCCCGAGGAGCAGGCCGCCCTGCTCCGCTTCCTTGACTCGTTGTAGGGGCGTAGCGGATGGTCGAGATGCGGGACGTCGTCCGGTACTACGGGGACAAGCGGGCGTTGGGACCCGTGTCCCTGGAGATCGCGCGCGGCAGCACGGTCGGCTTTCTGGGGCTCAACGGCGTGGGCAAGACCACGCTCCTGCGCATCCTCGCGTGCGACCTGCGTCCCTCTTCGGGGGTGGCGCGGGTGGGAGGCGTCGACGTGCTCGAGGATCCGGACGCGGTGCGCGCCAGGGTCGGGTACCTGCCGGAGTCGCCACCGCTGTACCGGGACATGACGGTGGGCGACTACCTCGCCTTCGTCGGCCGCATCAAGGGACTGGACGCCGAGCGGGTCCGCCGTCGCGTCGCCGAGGTCGAGGAGGCCACGGACCTGACGGAGCAGCACGACGACCCGATCCGGCACCTGTCCCACGGCTACCGGCAGCGCGTCGGGGTGGCGCAGGCGATCATCCACGAGCCCGAGCTGCTCATCCTCGACGAGCCGACCAACGGCCTGGACCCGGTGCAGATCCGGGAGATGCGCGAGTTGATCCACGGCCTGCGCGACACCCACACGATCCTCATCTCGAGCCACATCCTGACCGAGATCAGCCAGACCTGCGACCAGATCCTCGTGCTCAACGCGGGAGAGATCGTCGCGTCCGGAACGGAGGCCGACCTGTCGGAGCGGGTGCTGCGGTCGACGGACGTGCTCGTTGAGGTCAGGCTGCCGGGCGGGACAGGGGGGGCGGACCCGATCGACGCCGTCGTCCGGCTCCTGGCCGCCATCCCGGGTGCTTCGGACGCGAGGGTCGAGCGGGCAGGCGTGACCGCCACCTGCCGCGTGCGTGGCGGGAAGGACCTGCGACCGGATATCTGCCGTGCCCTGGTGGAGGGCGGATACGACGTGCTCAGGCTCGATCGTGCGTCTCGCGAGCTGGAGCAGGTCTTCGTCGAGCTTGTGACGGGAGCACGGGCATGAGGCCCCGCGGCGTTCTGGTCATCTGCAGAAGGGAACTGGGGGCGTACCTGCGGTCACCGGTCGGGTATCTCGTGGCCGCAGCCGTGCTCCTTCTGGACGGCCTCCTCTTCTACGCGCAAGCGCTCGGCCCCTCCGCCGGAGAGCGGGTATCGGGCGAGGTCCTCGCGGCGTTCTTCTACAACGCCAGCGGGCTCACGGCCGTGGCCGCCGTCGCCCTCTCCATCCGGCTCATCGCCGAGGAGCGACAGACGGGCACCCACGTGCTCCTCAACACGTCTCCGCTCAGGGACTGGGAGATCGTCCTCGGCAAGTTCCTCTCGGCCCTGATCTTCCTGATGGCGATCACGGTGGTCACGCTGTACATGCCGCTCCTGATCATGGTGAACGGGAAGGTGTCGGTCGCCCAGGTCCTCGTCGGCTACCTGGGCCTGGCCCTGCTCGGTGCGGCCGTCCTGGCGATCGGCGTGTTCGCCACGGCGCTGACGAGGCACACGCTGGTGGCCGCGGCCGCATCGGCGGCGCTCACCGGGGTCATGTTCCTCTTCTGGCCGCTCTCGCAGATCGTTGGCGCGCCGATGTCCCGGGTGCTCGCTGCGCTGGCCCTGCACGGGAGGCACTTCAGCGGCTTCCAGGCGGGACTCCTGCACACCCGGGACGTTTTCTACTACCTCGCGGTGACCTACTTCTACCTCTTGGCCGCCACGAAGGTCATGGAGGCGAAGAGATGGGAGTGAGGGGCAAGCTGCTTTCGTGGGGTCTGCCGTTCGGACTCGCCGCGCTGTTCGTCGGCGAGCGGATCCTGGCCGGGCGGCCGGTGGCGCGGCTCGTGGTCACGGGAATCGGCGGGCTGACGCTGGTCGCCGTGTCCCTCGTGCGCATCCGCCTCTGGCGCCGGGCCTCGGGGGACGAGCGGGCCATCGCGCGCGTGCTCGCGCTGACGGCCTTCGGCTCGCTCGCGGCCGCCGCGGCCCTGCTCATCGGCACGGAGCGCGGCGTCCGCTTCCTCGGGCTTGAGTTCGAGAGCGTCCGGGCGGACAGCCGCTTCAGGCACGGCTTCCTGGCGGGCGGCACCATCGCATTGGTCGTCTCCCTGCTCCCGGCGCTCTCGGCCCAATGGGCGCTCCGCCTCCGGCCGGCGGGGGCGCCCACGCAGCGCGTCGACGTCCTTCGCGTCCGGGAGGCGGCGTCGGGTGCGCTCGTCGTGGCGCTGGCGGCGTCCTTCCTGGTCCTGGGAGGCTTCGTGGCGGCGGTTCACGACCGGACGCTGGATGCCAGCTACTTCAAGACGTCCTCGCCCGGCGACGCGGTCCAGGAGATCGTACGCAGCATGGACGACGGGCTTCGCGTCGTCCTCTTCTTTCCCGAGGTGAATGCGGTCAAGGACCAGCTCCTCGGGTACTTCGGTCAGCTCGCGGCCGCGACGGGGAACGTGACGGTGGAGCAGATCGACCGCCTGGCCGAGCCCAGACGCGCCGAGGAGCACCGGGTCTCCAGCGACGGAACCGTGGTGCTCCTCCGGGGGGACCGCAGCGAGCGGTTCGCGATCCCTACCGATCTGGCCACCGCGCGCGCGCGCCTGAGGGTGCTGGACGGCGAGGTCCAGGGCGTTCTGCTCAGGCTCCAACGGGACCGCCTCATCGCCTACCTGACAGTGGGTCACGGAGAGCTCAACGACCGGTTCAGGGACGAGGTGCCCACGGCCTCCCGCGTCCCGTCCGACGAGGGGCTGGAGGCACTGCGTCGGCTGCTGCAGCTTCTCAGCTACGAGGTCCGGGACCTGGGGCTGCAGACCGGGCTGGGCTCGGCCGTGCCGGAGGATGCGAGCATCCTCCTTTCCGTCGGCCCGAAGCGTCCCTTCCTCCCCGAGGAGATGCAGACCGTGCGCAGCTACCTGAACGGGGGAGGCTCCCTGCTCCTCGCGCTCGACCCCGGAACCGACTTCGAGATGGATGGGCTCAGGGACGACCTGGGCGTGGACCTCGGGCCTGGCAGGCTCGCCGACGAGCAGCGCCACCTGGCCCAGACCGGCGGGATAGCCGACCGACGTCTGATCATCACGAACCGTATCTCGGCGCATGCGTCCGCCACGACCGCGAGTCGGCGCGGCGTGGGCTCGGGGATCGCGCTCGTCGAGGCCGGACCCCTGGTGGAGGTCCCGGCCACCGCGGGCGTGCGTACGCGCTTCGTGGTGGAGTCGCTGGAGTCGACCTTCGCCGATCTCGACGGGGACCTGGCTTTCGACGAGGGAACCGAGTCGCGTGGAACGCGCCACCTCGTCGCGGCGGTGGAGGGAACCGGGGATGCGGCCTCCGCGCCCCGCGCCCTCGTGTACGGGGACGCGGATATGTTCTCGGACCCGGTCCTGCTGAGCCTCGGCATGAACGCCGCGCTGGTGGCCGACGGCATCCGCTGGCTGGGCCGGGAGGAGAGCTTCGCCGGCGAGACGGTCTCGGAGGCCGACGTGCCCATCGTGCACACACGCGACGAGAACGTCGCGTGGTTCTACGCCATCATCCTGGGCGCGCCGGCCCTGGTGCTCCTTGCGGGCCTCACGCGTGCCCTCCGGCCGCGGCTCGAGCGGCGGAGGGCGGCATGAGGGGCGTGCGCATCCATGCGGCGTTGCTGGTCGTCGCCATCGCCCTGGCCCTGCAGGCCTGGCTGCGCGAGGAGCCCTCGGCGGAGGAGCGCGAGCGCGTGCTGGTGTGGGCCCTGGACACCGTGGAGGTGACGGTCGAATACCATTCGGGAGCGCACGCTCTGAGCATCGGCCGCCGGACCCTGGACGGTCGTGTGTTCCTGTGGGGCACGGAGACCGGGATGGCGGCAGGCGGGGCGGCGGATACGTCGAGCTATCCGCTGGGGTCCGCAGGCACCGAAGTGGTCCGCGGTCTCGCGAGGCTGCGCGTGCTGCGGGACCTGGGTGCGGTGGCACCGGAGGCCAGGGAGCAGTACGGCCTCGATGAGCCGCATGCCCGCGTGGATGTCACGTCCGCGGCGGAGCGACGCGCGCTGGAGCTCGGCGACTCGGTCTTCCGCAGCTCCGATCGTTACGCGCTCGACCCGGAGACCGGTCGTGTATACGTCGTGCCCTCCGATGTCGTCGAGCCGCTCCGCGTGGGCGCGGGCGCTCTGCGTGAAAGGGTCCTCCATGCGTTCGCGATTTCGGAGGTCCGCCAGGTACGCGTCGAGGGCTCCGGGGGGAGCCGGGTCATGGAGCGGGCCGGCGGAACCGAGGGCGCGGCGGACCGGTGGGTGGATCCCGCGTCACCCGACCGGGCCGACCTCACCTTCGCCAACTTCATGGAGCGGGCGGGCCAGCTGGCGATCGCGGACTTCGAGAGGATCCCAGAGGGGCTCGAGCGGACGCTGCGCATCGAGTATCTCGACGCAGAGGGCGCCCGGATAGGGTTCGTCGAGCTCCTGCGGGCCCCGGATCCGGGCACCTGGTTCGTGCTCAGCGAGCGGACCGGGATCCCGGCCCGCGCGGTGACGCTCCTCGCCGAACGCGTCGCGCAGGACGCGAGCGAGATCTTCTGAAGCGCGCGGGAATCCGCTGAAAGCCGCGAACGTCCGCGACTACGGGCCTCCACGAAGTGCTTTACACTTCTTGCTTCACGTCGTAGAATGGCCCTCTGCGCCTCTCGCGAGGGCGGGTAACACCAGACAAGAACTCCGGGGATGCCAAGCGCGACCGCGCTTATCGGCGGTCGCTGTGGCCGTACCCGGTTCTCGATTGTGGGGGGCGCCGAGCCGCTACCACTGCGGACGGCGCCATGTGTGGGGTCTGGGGATTTCCTAACCAAGGGAGGCGTATATCATGCACCCTCGCTACCGACCTATTCCTGCCTGGTCGATCGTGCTGCTCGCGATCGGTGCGGTAGCGCTGCTGCGTCCCGGTGACGTGGCGGCTCAGGAGGGCGTGGTGACGGGCTCCGTGATCGCGGCCACGACCGGCCAGCCGATCAACGGTGCCCAGGTCACGCTCGCGGGGACCCAGATGGGGTCCCTGACCAAGTCATCAACGTGGGCTACGGCTCCCAGAGCCAGGAAGTCACGGTCACCGCGGGCGGTACGGCCGCCGTGGAGTTCCGCCTCGAGGTGTCGGCCATCGACCTCGACGAGATCGTGGTCACTGGCACGGCGGGGGCCGTGGAGCGCCGCAAGATCGGCGTGGCGCTGGCGTCCGTGAACGTCGCGGACATCTCCGAGACCACGCCGGTGGACGGCTTCAGCCAGGTGCTGGAGGGCCGTATTCCCGGCGTCCGCTCGATCGGGACCGTCGGCGGCGTCGGCGCGTCGCGCGAGCTGCGCATCCGCGGCACCGACAGCTTCACCCTCGGCCAGCGCCCCGTCATCTACATCGACGGCATCCGGGTGGACCAGTACGGCGGCGAGTGGGGGGGCATCGGCTCTTCGACGTGCTGCGCGTTCTCCGGCGGCGCCGGCGAGGACCGGCTCTCGGACCTCAACCCCGACGAGATCGACCGGATCGAGGTGCTCAAGGGCCCGGCGGCCGCGACGCTGTACGGCTCGGAGGCCTCCGGCGGCGTGATCCAGATCTTCACGAAGAAGGGACGCAACAACAGCGCCGCGAACTTCAGCCTGTCGACCAGCGTGGGCTTCAACCGGCACCGGGAGAACTTCCCCACCCACCTGCGCACGAACTTCGTGACCGCCGACGGCTTCCATCCTCTGGAGCCGAACCGCGACCTGATCGAGAACGGCCTCATCAACAGCTACGACCTGACGGTCGACGGCGGCGGCGAGGCGGTGACGTACTTCGTGTCGGGCGGGTTCAGCTACGAGGAGGGCTCGATCAAGCCCAACGACCAGAAGCGCGGCAACCTGCGCGTGAACCTGAACTGGGCGGCGTCCGACAAGCTCACCATCGGCGTGACGTCGGGCTACTCGCGCAACCGCATCTGGGCGCTCCAGTCCGGCAACAACTGGCTGGGGATCTACACCAACGCGCTGCTGTCCAACCCGTTCAACGCCACGGCCGACGAGCCGTACGGCGGCGGGCTGGACGTGAGCGTGGAGGACTCCAAGGCCATCCAGACGTACTCGGACACGGATCGGTGGACCGGCTCGGTGCAGCTCACGTACAACGCGCGCCCGAACTTCACCCACAAGGCCACGATGGGGCTGGACGCGGTCAACGACCAGAAGACCCGTAACCTGCCCTTTGGGCGGCACTACACGTACATCGGCCAGAACGGCGAGCGGAACATCGGTTACCGCAACGTGCGCAAGTTCACGGGTGACTACCTCGGGACCCTCGACTACGAGAACTTCCTGGGCATCACCGGCAGCTTCGCCTTCGGCGCGCAGGGCTACTGGGACGTCGAGTCCCTGTCCATGGCCACGGGCAAGGACTTCGCGGGCACCGGCGTGACCACGGTGGGCGGCGCCGCCCGTACGTTCGGGGACGAGCGGTTCGAGGAGGACATCAACATCGGGTTCTTCGCCCAGAACCGCTTCGACTTCGGCAACCTGTTCGTGACCGGCGCGGTCCGCATGGACGGCAACAGCGCCTTCGGTACCAACTACGGCTTCCAGGTCTACCCCAAGGCCGACGCCGCGTACAACCTGCCGCAGGACGTGCTCCCGGGCGCCATGTCGAGCCTCAAGCTCCGGGCGGCCATCGGCATGGCCGGAAAGGCACCGGGCGCGTTCGACCAGTTCCAGACGTACACGCCCAACACCGTGCTCGACGACATCGCCGGCGTGTCCCCCGACAACCCGGGCAACGACAAGCTGGAGCCGGAGAACAAGCTCGAGTACGAGCTCGGCTTCGACATGGGCCTGTGGAACAACCGGGTCGGCGTCGACGCCACCTACTGGCACGCCAAGACGCAGAACGCGCTGCTGGAGATCGACCTGCCGCCCAGCGAGGGCTTCAGCGACGGTCAGCTCCGCAACGTCGGTGAGATCCTGAACCACGGCGTCGAGCTCGCGGTGAACACCACGGTGCTGGACCGGAGCGAGTTCCGTTGGAACGTCGGGGTCAACTACGAGTGGAACAAGAACGAGATCCTGAACCTGGGCGAGAGCGCGGTCCAGGACTCGCTGCCGATCTACGAGAACGGCGAGCTGGTGCGCTGGGACTATCACAAGCGCATCGGTGGGAACTGGGAGGGGCTGCCCATCGGGGAGATCATCACCCGCGGGATCATCGGGTGGGACGCGGCGAACCGCACCCACCTCCGCTCGACGTACAGCTTCTACCAGGGCCAGTTCTATCCCGACCAGATGGCATCGATCAACAGCGACTTCTCCATCGGTCAGAGCCTGCGCCTCGCCGTGCAGTTCCGCGGCGAGTGGGGCGCTTCGATGGGCAACTCGGACCGGTCGTACGGGGTCCGTCAGTTCGCCTACGACGAGCTCCTCAAGCACCTGGGACCCAACGGCGAGAGCACGCCGGCCAGCGACTCGGTGCGCAACTACATGCAGCTGGTCACGCCCACGGACTCCCGGGACAACATCCGCCTGCAGGAGCTGTCGCTGACCTACACGCTGCCCGAGACGTTGAGCGGGTGGCTGGGGCTGCAACGCTCGACGGTCACGCTGGCGGGGTACAACCTGTACTGGTGGGACCACTGCAATTGCCCGGACCCGAACCAGAACTACCAGGGCGGCACGAGCTTCGGGAACTCCCCGTTCCTCGGGCTCCCGCAGCCAAGGCGGTTCCTGCTGTCGTTCAGAACGAGGTTCTGACGCATTCGACGGAACAGCCTGGCCAACGGAGAACGGAGGAGCGAAATCATGAGTATCAAGGGGAGACGCGGAGTGATCTCCGCAGCGGTTTTGGCGCTGGTGTTGAGCGCCTGTAACGACATCCTGACGGTGTCCGACCCGCAGCGGTACACGTCGGAAGACCTGGACCAGGCCCTGCCCGCCGTGGCCAACGGCGTCGAGGGCGCGCTGCACGAGGTCATGGACAGCTACGTGATCTACCAGGCGTTGCTGTCCGACGTGTATCAGCACACGGGCACGTGGATCCAGTACGACGAGATCGACCACGGCCGCTTCCAGTACGGCACGCACAGCATGGAGGGCGTGCACGCGGCGTGGCTGCGCACGCGTTGGTTCGCCGAGTCCGCGGAGGAGCGCTTCAACCGCGTCCTGGGCGAGGGCGTCGCGGCCAACGACCCGCTGATGGCGCAGGTCCACCTGGCGGCGGGGCTCACCGACCTGTACATCGGCATGACCGTGTGCGAGTCGCCGGCCGCGTCGTCGGGACCCGCGGTGTCGGACAATGCCATCCTGACGCAGGCGGTCGAGAAGCTCACCCGGGCGATGCAGACCGCGAGCGCGGCCGGGAAGCCGGAGTACGTCCGGGCGGCGCAGGCAGGCCGCGCGCGGGCCAACCTGCTGTTGGGCAACTACTCGGCGGCGGCGTCGGACGCGGCGGCGGTTCCGGACGCCTTCTCGTACGTGGCCAAATTCAACAACCAGTCGACGAACTCGATCGTGACGCTGACCACCGCGAACAGGAACGAGGCCGCGGGCCTGCGTGAGAAGTGGTGGCCGATGATCGACGAGAGCGCCACGTCGAACTACATGCGCGACCCCCACACCAACGAGCCGGATCCCCGGATCCAGGTGTGGTACCAGGGCGAGATCGCCACCGACAACCTCACGCCGCACTACAGCCAGTACAAGTACGATACCGAGCAGTCCGACATCCCGATGGTGCACTCGTCGGAGATGCGCCTGATCCAGGCCGAGGCGATGGCGTTCGGTGGTAGCTCGGATTACGCAGGTGCCATGGCGATCATCAACCAGCTGCGGGCGAACGTGGGATTGTCCCCGCTGCCGGTGCCC
The DNA here is from genome assembly GCA_003248075.1 of Gemmatimonadota bacterium. Lineage (GTDB taxonomy): Bacteria > Gemmatimonadota > Gemmatimonadetes > Longimicrobiales > Gaopeijiaceae > SZUA-318. The sequence continues at coordinate 8,846 of QJYK01000053.1, forward strand.
ACGGACCAGGCCACGATGATGGACTACCTCCTCTCCGAGCGGTTCGCGGAGACGTTCATGGAGGGGATCCGCATGGTGGATCTGTACCGGTTCAACCTGGTGGACGACGTCTTCGGGGCCATGAACGATCCCGAGCGCCCGGTGTCGGGCCGTCCGACGAAGTTCTCGATGGACTCCGGAGAGGCGTTGCTCAACCCGGAGATCCAGGACGACCTCTCGGTGCGCTGCTTGCCGAGGGCGTAGTCGCCGAGGCCACACGGCCGGAGCGCTCGTCAGCGTGACGGAGAGGCGCGGTCCGCCAGCATCGGCGGGCCGCGCCTCGACCGTTTGGTGGTAACCGGAGGCCCTCGGCCGACGTAGCGGAGACAGGGAAAGGACGATCCTGGGAGACGGTGTGCACGAGAGGAACCGACCACGAAGGGGAGCCGGATGCTGGCGGGTCCTTGCCGTCATGATGTCCGGGCTTATGGCCGTGACGGGCCGTGTCGACGCGCAGGAGGGCAGGCGCGCGATCGGGTCGGCCATCCGCGGGCGCGTCGTCGACGAGCGCAGCGGTCGACCCGTCTCCGGGGTCGTGATGAGCCTGGAGGGAACGGACATCCTCGTGGTGACCGACGACAGAGGCCAGTTCCGCATGGATCCCGTCGCTCCGGGGCCCCACGTCCTGATCGCGGCCCACGTGGCGTATGCGGTGCGCACCGACTCGCTCCTTGTGCCGGCGGCGGCCCTGCTCGAGGTCGCCGTTCCGCTCGCCACGGAGGCCATCGAGCTCGAGGAGCTCGTCGTGGAGGTGCGCTCGCCCGTTCTCGAGCGGCGAGGATTCTACGATCGCGAACGGCAGGGGTATCGGGGGACGTTCCTGGACCGGTCCGAGATCGAGGCGCGCAACCCCGAGACGGTGACCTCACTCTTCAGGAACATGCCCGGACTTCGGGTCGTCTATGGCGGCATCTACGGAGCACGCGTGTTCATGAACCAACGGGTCCGGCTCCTCGACGAGAACCTGCCCGGGTGTGAGCCTCAGCTCTGGCTGGACGGCGTCCGCGCGGCCATGGTCACCTACGACCTGATGCGTGCAGAGGAGATCGAGGGAATCGAGGTCTACCCGGGGGCCAGCGCGCCGGGCAAGTTCAACGACATCTGCGGGACCGTGCTCATCTGGACCCGGGTTCCCATCAACCGCTGACTTCCGGCCGGCTCCTCAGAGCGTCCAGAGGAAGAGGTAGAGGAGCTCCCGGCGTCGCTCGTCCAGCGCGCCGAAGGCGCGACGCGAGCCGGCTGCCTCACCGCCGTGGAAGCGGATCGCCGGCTCGACGCCCTGGGCGACGCCGTCGTGCATGAAGTCCCGCCGCAGGCCCAGCCCCACCAGGCGCGCGGTGATCCGTTCGGCCGGGGACACCCCGGGCGCGCACACGTCCATGATCTCGCCGCCCAGATCGTGGAGCAGCAGATCCGAGTAGATCCGGAACGACTTCCGATCCAAAGCCGGCGAGTCGTTCGGCCCGGTCACCATGGTCGGGACGTGGCAGGATGCGCAACCGATCTCCTCGAACACGCGAGCGCCGCGGCGAACGTCGTCGGCCCGGGCCGGGTCGTCGGGCGGGCGCGGCGTCGGGGGGGCGAGGAAGCGCACGTAGGCCACGAGTAGACCCAGGGACGCCTCGTCGATCTCGGGCTCGGGCGTGGGGTCGACCCCTTGCGGGAACGGCCGACCGTTCGGCAGGTGCTCCAAGGGGTGGAGAGGCGTGGTCAGGCCGAGCTCCCCGCGCGTGGCCGCCTCGACGAACCTGAAGAGCGTCGGGTCCTGGCCCTTCCCGCCGAAGCGACCGAGGGACCCGTCGGCGAGAATCGCCGGACGGCCCCGAATGCCGTCGCCGTCTGCGTCGTCGGGATCGGCGCGACTCAGGATGTCCTCCCGGGGTACCGCCTCCACGAGCCCGAGCCCGTAGAGCGCGGGCGGGCGCAGGCGGGTGATCTCGGTGGCATCGGACGGGAGCCGCTCGGGCGGTACTCCCAGAGCGGAGAGGGCCGGGACGAGCCGGGCCTGGATCAGGTCGCCACCCTCGTCCTCGAGGAGGCTGCATCCGACCGCCGGCTCGAAGCGGCTGACCTTGGTGACCGGGTCGGCTCCGTGACCGCCGCTGGTGGGCAGGTCGTGACAGGAGCTGCAACGGTCCTGGTTGAAGATCGGTCCGAGCCCTTCCTCCGGGGCGAACGGACGATTGAAGAGGGCCTGACCCGCGGCGAACGCCTCGGCTTCTGCGGCGCTCAGACCGGGGAGGGGTGCGCCGGGCTCCGCCTCGACCGTGGTCACCGGGGGCGCCGCGCAGGCGGCGCCGAGAATGATCGGCCCCAGAGCCGCGGGCCAGACGAAGGACGTCCGCAACCGTCTCACCATCGGTGCTCGACGGCCGCTACGTCAGGGTAGCGTGGCCTGGTTGAAGTTGTACACGAAGCGCAGGGACTCGGGGAGGCCGTCCTGACCCTCCGGAAGGAGGAGCCTGGTGTCGTTGTACCATTCCCTGCCGTCGATGGCGACCCGCATGTACAACGTCGCGGTATTGCCCAACAGGGGGTACGTCTCGACGAAGTACTGCTCGCGGGCAGTGAACGCGTAGCGCCGCTGGAACGGGACGGACACCGTCGCCGTGTCCGCCTCGACGAGCTGGACTTTCGCCTCACAGTCGAGAGGGCACTCCGGGTCGGGAATCAGGAGGAAGTACGCGGAGGTCACCACCACGACCTGACCGACGTCCGCGCTCTCGATGGTGAGATCGAGCTCGTCGGGACGGTTGATGCCGGTGAGGCTCTCGCAGCCTGCGAGAACGAGGAGCGCAACGACGGCGGAGGCCGTCGCGACGAGGCGGCTCAAGACGCTGCCGTGGTTCACCATCGGACTCCGGGCAGGGGCGAACGTGGACATTTCAACCTCAATGTGAATCGGAGGGATGGGCGCGCAAGGGGAGGCACGGCTTCCATTCCCGAGCTAGCTTCTCCGCTTCCATCCCCCCCTGGGTCGCAACCGCCGAGGAGTCGCAGCCATGCTCGATGCCCATGTCGTCCCGCGTACCCTCCTGGCGCTCGTCGTACTCGTCGGCCCTGCGGCCGCCCAGGTCACGGAAAGGGACTACGCCCGCGCCGCCCAGTTCCTCGGCCCGAATGCTGCTACCCTCGTGAGCGGTGACCAGATCTCACCCACCTGGTTGCCCGCGGATCGCTTCTGGTATCGGGCCCGAACCGCCGAGGGCAGCCGCTTCACGCTCGTCGACCCCGCGGGGCCGACACGGCGAGAAGCGTTCGACCACGACCGCCTTGCCGCGGCGCTGTCGCTAGCGGCCGACACCAGCTACGTCGGCACGAGGCTCCCCTTTCAGACCTTCGAGTACGTCGACGGCGGCTCCGTCCGCTTCAACACGGCGGACTCGGTGCGCTGGACGTGCTCCCTGAACGCGTACGTGTGCGCCGGCCCCGACTCCGTGCCGGCGGCCCCACAGACCGAGCGCCGTTCCCCGGACGGCCGCTGGGTGGCCTTCTCCCGCGAGGAGAATCTCTGGGTTCGTTCGACCGAGACCGGCGAGGAGGTCCAGCTCTCCACGGACGGCGAGCCGAACTTCGGATACGGCGTGCCGCCGGAGGGGTGTTGCTCGGCCGTGACGCTCGCCCGGCGCGGCGTGGAGGCGCCCCCGGTCCTGGCCTGGTCGCCGGATTCGAGGCGCATCGCGACACACAAGTTCGACGAGCGTGGCGTATTGCAGCTGCATCTGCTCGAGGCGCGCACGGGAAGACCCAAGCTGCACAGCTATCACGTGGCCCTTCCGGGCGACTCGGTGATTCCGACCTACGAGATCCACGTCTTCGACGTCGAGAACCGGAGCGGCGTGAAGGTCGCGTTGGACGCGATGGACGCCATGAACACGTCCTGCTGCGGTGTCGCATCCGACACCGTGTGGAAGGATACGCAGTGGGCGGATGGCTCCGAGCAGGTCTTCTTCACCCGTGCCGTGCGCAGCTACGACACGCTCCAGCTCTATACGGCGGATACCCGCACCGGTGAGGTGCGCAAGATCCTCGAGGAGCGCGGCAAGACGTTCGTGGAGGCGAACGGGCAGTCGGGTGGGATGCCCAACTGGCGCGTCGTCAACCGCGGCTCCGAGGTCGTGTGGTGGTCCGAACGGGACGGTTGGGGGCACTTGTACCTCTTCGACGCGGCCACCGGCGCTCTGAAGAACCGGATCACCCAGGGGCCGTGGATGGTCCTCGACCTGCTGCACGTGGACGAGTTGGGCCGCTGGGCCTACTTCACCGCCTCGGGTCGCGAGCCGGATCAGGACATCTACAACCGACACCTGTA
>QJYK01000158.1 GCA_003248075.1 Gemmatimonadota bacterium
TCCCGGCGCTGAGCGCCATGCCCATGGCGCCGAACCAGACCGACGGGACCGCGTAGCCCACGACCCACAACGCGAGGCCCGCGATCACGCCCGTCCTCGCGCCGGCTCCGAATCGGGGTCGGATCGCGGCATAGAGCCAGGCCACGACGAAGCCGATTGCGAAGGTGGCGAGGATGAAGCCGTACATCGCCCAGCTCGCCTCTGTCAAACCGTGACGCTCCAGGATGGCCATGTACTCGTCCATGAGGATCACGGCATTCAGCACGAACTCGCTGGCGTTGAGGAACAGACCCGCGAGCACCCCTCCCAACAACACGCGCTTGACGTTCATGACGCCCTCCTGAGAAAGGCGGAGGTCAGCGGACGCAATAGGTGCCCGCGGGCGGCCCAGGTCAACGCTCCATCGCCCTCAACGCTCTCCGCGGATGGCGCGCAGCGCGGCCTCCGCCTGCCAGCGGATCAGGGGCTCTCGGGCCAGCCCCTCCAGCACCGGTAGCGCGTCCTGCGCGTCGGGACCGATCGCCCCGAGCGCCGTGGCCACGCTGCGCAGCACGTGGCGGTGCTCGCCCGGCGCGCGTGCCGCGGTCATCAGCGCGGCCATCCCGCGTCTGGCCACCTCCGGATGGGCGGCGATGGCGTTCGCGACGACCATGCGCACGTTCTCGTCCAGGTCGGTCAGGTGGGCGATGAGCGTGTCGCCCGCCGATGCATCCACGGCCGGCACCTGACGGAGCGCGATCGCGGCCAGGCCACGCACGATCCGGTCGGGGTCGGCCATCGCGATGCCCAGCGCATCCGACGCTGGAGCCGCGGCGGGGCCCATCTGCGTCAGCACCCAGGCGGCGGCCCGACGCATCTCCGGGTCACCGTCCTGGAGCCCCGTCACCACCTCGTCGATCCGGGCGGCGGCGGCGGGGCCCTGGCCGCCCAACCTGCGCAGCCGATCCACCGGATCGGCCGCTGTGGCGGAGTCCTTCGTGACGGCGCCGGCCGTCCCCGCCACCCGAGCGAGCACGAGGCCGTCGAGGCCGAGATTGTATCCCGTGGACTGGGCGTTCTTGCCGACGCAGATGAACGAGACCGTGTGGCGGCCCGCCGTCAGGTCCGGCCAGGCGAGAACCCGGTCCTCGCCCACGAAGACCTCATTGTGGTACCCGTCCAGATCGAAGCCCGAGCCCACGTTCGCGCCGGGCTCGCGCTCGAGCTGCCCAGAAACGCCTGCCCGGCGGCCGTCCACCAGCACGGTGTAGATCCCGTAGTCGGGCGCCTGCGCCATCTGGGCGATGAGCTCGTAGCGGCCGGTCTCCGGAACGTCCAGCGGCACGTCCAGCCGCGAGCCGGGGCCGCCGGCTGCCATGAAGAGCAGGTCCTTGCCCCAGAAAACCTCGGGCTGGACCTCTAGGGTACCTCCGGTCGCCCTTGCCTCGTCCACGTTCCGCTCGATCTCGATCTGCAACGCGTTGCCCTGGGGAAGGCGGGCTGCGCCGTAGGGGGGCTCGGGCTGGTCCCGGGCGATCCCGTCCTGGTACCAGTACGCCACCGAGCTGAACAGGTCGGGGCGCTCCTCGAAGGCGCTCCGCACGCTCCCGTCCGCGTTGAAAGTCCAGCCTCCGTGCTCGATCGCCGCACGCAGGGAGGTGCGGAACGGGATCGGGTCGTTCAGGTGCCAGCGGTACGCCGTCAGACGCGCGCCCGTCTCGGTGCCATCGGCGACGGTCACGCCTGCATACGGGCCCGTTCCGATGCGGAAGCTCCAGGCGTCGTTGGCGTAGTCCTCGGTGCCCGTGCCCATCATGACGGGCGCGGGATCATCGTCGACGTAGAAGAGGTCGTCGCCCTCGCCGAACCATCCCGGCTCGACCTGGAGCGCGCTGAGGACCGTGCCGACGTAGAAGCCTCGTCCCCGGACGCGCAGCATGTCGTACCAGTCTCCCTCCGGCGGCGGCAGCGCCTGCCGGTAGCGGGCGTGGAAGTACGCCGTGTTGCGCGGGAGCCGGTCGTGCTTCTGCCAGTCCACGTGGTAGTAGAGGTTGTACAGACGCCGCGTACCCTCGTTGGTGATCGTGACCTTCGCCGACCTCCTGAAGGGCATGGGCCAGTACGCGTTCCGTGACCTTCCGCTCGAGGAGTTCCGGATGATCATGGAGTTGAGCTCGCGCTCCATCCCGTGCCCGACTCCGAAGAAGTCTCCCACGGGCGCGTCGACGCTGGGAACGTCGCTGCCGTCGTAGTAGATCCTCAGACGGAGCAGGCGCGGCCAGCCGTACTCGTTGCCGGCCACGGTCAGCCAGATGTGGCTGATGACTCCGGGGCCCTCGAGGTCGGCCAGCACCACGGTCTCCCCGGGGATCGGTCGCGCGCTGTCGTCGTTGCTCGTCGAGTCCGGGTTGGTGCTGGAGGACCGGAACGCCCGGAAGTCACGAAGCTGGGCAAAGGCCAGAGGGTCGACCGGGCTGAAGGCCGGAAGCGAAGGCTCCCCGGAGCACGCGGCGATCCAGGGGAGGGCGAGGAGCGGAACGGCGCGTCGAGGAGTCATGAGGGCGCA